>JBFRWF010000421.1:0-3199 GCA_051439465.1 Xenococcaceae cyanobacterium
GAGTTTGATCGTCTTGTCATCACTGCCGGTCGCCAAGGTCTTGCCGTCGGGGCTGAAACTGACGCTAATGACCCAGTCATCATGCCCGAAGAGGATGCGGATTTCCCTTCCTGTCTCTACATTCCAGAGTTTGATGGTCTTGTCATAACTGCCAGAAGCCAAGGTCTTGCCATCGGGGCTGAAACTGACGCTCCTGACCGAGTCATCATGCCCGAAGAGGGTGCGGATTTCCCTTCCCGTCTCTACATTCCAGAGTTTGATGGTCTTGTCATCACTGCCGGTCGCCAAGGTCTTGCCATCGGGGCTGAAACTGACGCTAATGACCCAGCTATCATGCCCTTCTAAGCGATTGTGTTCGCTTCTCTTATTAATAGCCGACTGCAAGGCACTATTGATAACCTCTGGATCGCTTGCCTTGTGTTTTTGCAGGATTTTTCCTGCCCGAATCGCTGCCACGAAAGCATCTAATTCTTTTCCTTCATTAAACAGGGACAGGGAATAGCGAGCGAGAGAATCTGCCAGATTGAGTTGCGCCTGTTTTGACTGATTCCAAACCATCAACCCCAAACCACTGCTAACCGCCACCGCCACCACCGAACCCACCGCAATACCCCAGGCGGTTCTGATTTCGCGCCGCCTGCGGTTTGCTTCGGCTTGTTTGAGACGATTGCGCAGATCGGCACTAGCTCCAATAAATGCCTTTTGCAACTCAGTCGCCGGGGGTTGTTTGTTGTTTTTCTCGGCTTCCTGTAACCAGTTTTTGGCGATCGCCAGTTCACTTCCTCTTAGCAGCAGGTCCTCACTGCCTTTTTCCTGCCATTCCAGTGCCCTCTGTGACCATTTCGTGTGCTCTCTGACATGATCTCGGTCAGTATCAAGGGTTCTGATTAATTCACTGAAATTGACACAGAAATCCCCGCCATGCCGATTAAAATCAATCCACTGTACCCTAGCTAATGCCGGGTGTAGCTCCGACGATGGCATGTTAGAGTGCAGTACCGTCACAAAGCGTTTATTCAACGAGAGCGCATATTCCACCTCATCGGCACAATAGGGCGAATTGACTGATTTCGGAGAAATAATAAACAGAAAGTTATCAGAACTTTCAATCCCTCGATGAATTTCCTTCTGAAAATCCTCCCCAGACGCAATACTTTCTTGGTCAAACCAAGTGGTTTTTCCAAGTTGCTGGAGGGCATCATTTAACCGACGGGCAAAATCTGAATTGGCACGAGAATAAGAGATAAATACTTCTAAAGAAGAGTCAGGAAATTGGCGGCTACTAGTGGCAATAAACTCTGACTGTATTGGTAAAGGAGGATTGTTTTGTCGCTGTTGCGCCACCTTTAACCAAGCTTCAAAGTATCGAAGATTATATCCTCTTAATAATCGGCTAGGGTTACGATCTTGCCGCTGCCATTTTAAGGCTTTGACTAGCAGTTTTTTATGGGAATCGTAATAAGCATCATCTTCCTTTAATTCTTTTAACAATTTATCCGTTCCCGTGTATTTCTCTTGATCGTCATGTCTGGTCAAGTTAATGAATTGTAATCCGCTTAGCTGAGACGGTATTTGGGTGGTTACAGTATCTTCAATCAGCAGAGGTATAATGCGTTTATTGTTGGCAAATGCGTGTTCAATTTCTTGCTGACAGTATTTTGAGGCTAGGGAATCAGAGGACATTAAATAGACAAAGTTATCTGCCCCTTCAATTCCTTGATTGATTTCATCTTGAAATTCCGTCCCGGTTTTAATATCTGTCTTATTTTCCCATATTGTCAAGCCTTCTCGCATCAAAAATTTACTTATTTTATCCTTGATGGCTCTGTCGTTTTCCGAGACCGAAATAAACACTTTCGTCATTAAGTTATTAGCATTTTTTGTGCTTTCACAAATAAACTCACAATGCAAATCCGCAGGAACACCAGGTGGTTGTTCATCTTTAAATTTTCGCTTTAACCAAGATTCTGCTTGGGTGAGCTCCTCGCCAATCAACAGGTAGTTTGTTTGTTTCTGATTTCTCGACCACTCTAAGGCTTGAACTAAAAATTTGGTATGCTGCTTGACATAATCCGCATGTTTGTGGATGATGTTGACTAAGCTTTTAAAAGATTCCTCAAAATTATCCTTATCATCTTCTCGGAAATATACCCAGTTAATTTTGCTAATCGCCGGGTGCATATTAGGATAACTTGAATGGAGTTTCTTAGCTTTGTACTCTTCCCATTCAGCATCTGTCCCCTTTTTGGGATTTCTCGTTTGCCGCCAAGTTTCTTGGCTGATTTCCTCAACGTGCAATAGGGGAATTATGCGCTTATTGTCTTCAACAGCTCGTTGAATTTCCTTGAGGCAATACTCAGAATTAACTGAATAAGGGGAAATAATAAAAAGGAAGTTATGTGCTTTATCGATGCCGTCATAAATTTCTTCTTGAAAGTCTACAGCAAGGGGAATATCGTTTTGGTCTAACCAAACTTTTAAACCTTGTGCGGTTAGGTGTTTATGAAGTTTTATTGCGAAAGGTTTACTGTCTGCTCGCCCATAGGATATAAAGCCATCGTAAAAATTGTTCAAGGAGTCAACTGTTTGACTGTTACTCGGAACAATAAACTCCGACTGTATAGGTAAGGGGAGATGTTTTTGTCGCTGTTTAGCAACCTTTAACCCAACTTCAAACTCTTGTAGCTGATCTCCCCGTAATAAGAGGCTAGGGTAGGAAGAAACATTTTCCCTATCTTGAGCTATGATACTCATAATCCTCTCCTTTTTCGAGCAAAAGTCAGAATGAGTTAGCTCTGCTGCAGAAGTTAGAGCCTTAGCTGGGAGTCTTTTTAATGAATGGATAACTTCAGGCATCAGGTTGGAGATCTTGGCGTGATAGCCACAATATCTCAACTTTCATATTATCCCTAAAACCAGATTTTTACCACCTAAGTTTAGGAACTTAAAAAAGAAGTTAAGAAGTTAATTTATAAATCGACTTTATCCATTATGTATCATGGGGTTCAGCCCTTGAGTACCTCTAGTTTTTTCGCTTATTTTTCGTCAAACATTCTTATCTTCGGAAAAATTCAAAAAAATGGGAGGAGATAACTAGCTGAAAATATCCCCATATTTTTTTATAGTTTTTCTCGCATATTTAGGCTATCCACTTAAGCCGGGACAGCAATCAAAAGGGAACAGGGAACGGGAAACAGGG
>JBFRWF010000422.1:0-7962 GCA_051439465.1 Xenococcaceae cyanobacterium
GTACAGAGATATGAAGCAATTAGATATAGTTCTAGCAGTTTGAAAAAATTAATCCTCATAGCCTCGATTTTAGAGTCAAGAGATAGCAAAAATAATCGGGATTGACCGATTTATTTTTGCCGCATTCATCTCACGCTCATTTTAAATTTATTTTTTAGAGAAAAATAGAGCGTGAGGCTCCTGCGATTTTAAGCTGAACTCATCTCTTTTTTTAGATATAATGATTATCGTTTTCAAAAAACTTTGGCATGGTTCAAAAACAGGCGATTTTGGGTAACACAAGCAGGAGAAAACTAGCCATCATTTTTGATGGCTTCCAAAACTGAGAAAAAGGCTGGGGACGACTTTCTGGTCAAACTGTCAACTAGAGAGCTATAATTATAATGGGGGAGTGTTGTCTCTAATCGATGAGGCTTGAGGCTCAAGAATGTTATGAAATTAAATAAGCAGCTCACAGAGCCATGACTCCGATGCCCCCACACCTTTTTTCCCTCACCCCTCTAAAAGGCCAAAATTCGCGAGTAGCAATCGCGAATTAATCTCCTTCTCTCTCCATCGGCTACTCTCTCTCAAGAGTACACCAGTTCTAGTTTTCGATTACTGAATCGGTGTTCTAGTTCTTGTATTGGTTAGAGAACGGTATTCGCTAACCGAATTTCTTTAAAAAGATGCCGTGAAAAGTTAGGCTTATTGTACCTCACTAGCTTGGGAAATGCTATATTACCTATTCCCTATTCCCTGTTGCGCCCAGCCGACAACGTCGACGCTGGGCGCACTGTTGCCTATTCCCTGTTGCCTATTGCCTTGTCCTCACAGTTAACTTTAATTGTGTCCAACTACTTAGTGACTACTGAAATAATGCTGAAATTACTATTGCTTTCAACTCCTGTTGGTCCCCTTGGTTCCGGACTGGGGGGTGGTGTCGAACTGACACTGCAAAACATTGCCCAGGAGATGATCCGACGAGGACACAAAATCCAAGTTGTGGCTCCTGCTCAGTCGGTGCTGGCGGAAATTCCGGTTCAAGGAATTTCGGGAAACCTGCAAATTGCGGCTCAAACCCAAGGGCGAGATGTTCCGATCTACATGCCGGAAAATTCCGTTTTGGGGAATATGTGGGAGTATGCTCGCACTGTTCAATCTGACTATGATTTGATTGTTAATTTTGCTTTTGATTGGTTGCCTTTTTACCTGACGCCTTTTTTTGAGCGCCAGATTGTCCATTTCATCAGTATGGGTTCGATGACAGAGGCACTCGATCGGATTATGGAGCAAGTGGCGATTCAGTTTCCTGGAACCATTGGAGTTTACACTGAGTCTCAGGCGGCCACATTTCCCTTTGCTGAATCCTGTCGCTGTCTGGGGAGTGGGATTGATTTATCTGTGTATCAATTCTGTGAGGAACCGGGAAACACTGTGGCTTGGTTGGGTCGAATTGCCCCGGAAAAGGCACTAGAGGATGCAGTGGCGGCGGCTCAAATTACAGGGATTCCCCTAAGAATTTTTGGCAAAATGCAGGATCGGGATTACTGGGAGAAGATATGTAGGGATTACCCAGAGGCACCTGTTGAATATGTGGGTTTTTTGCCCACAGTAGAGTTGCAAAAAGAACTGCGTCAGTGTCGGGCGTTGTTGATGACGCCTCGTTGGGTGGAAGCATTTGGGAATGTAGCAATTGAAGCTCTCGCTTGTGGCGTGCCAGTGATTGCCTATCGTCGCGGGGGACCAGCGGAAATCGTTCGAGATGGGGAAACGGGGTTTTTGGTGAACCCCGATAGTGTGGCGGGACTAGTGGAGGCAATTCAGCGCCTGGATCGGATTGAGCGCCATGCTTGTCGTCAACAAGCTGAGGTGGAATATTCTTTGGCGGCGTTAGGCGATCGCTTTGAAGCGTGGTTCAGAGATATTCTGTAATCAAAACATCAGAGACTTTCTGATCGGTAAATACTTATATATTGTATTATATTTTACAAAGTATTTCGTAATTTTACTGATAAAAACTAAGTAATTAAGCTGATGCACAATAGGTGAAAATGTCAGAAATTGATGACATTATTTCCGAAGTTAAAAATTATTTCCGAAGTTAAGAAGGAATAAAGAATTTTTTTTCCGAAATTAAGGGAGTTATGGAATTGTACCGACGGGAGTAGTTTTAGCTTGACAAAGGTTGAAACCCAGGAATTGAGATGGAAAGCAGGAATTTGACCCTGGGCAATTCTTAACTTTGTTCTTAAAATCCTAAACTTCGGTTTTCCAGTCCAGGTTAATTTGATAAAATTTATACTGTACTGGGTACAATAAGCTAAAGGTTTTGATTTGCCACGACTCATTTAGGACTGCTATATTCCCCATTACATATTCTCCATTACCTATTACTTATTCCCTGTTGCCTATTCCCTGTTGCCTATTCCCTGTTCCCTGTTCCCTGTTGCCTTTTTCCTGTTCCCTGTTTCCTATTCCCTGTTGCCTATTCCCTGTTGCCTGTTGCCTATTCCCTGTTCCCTGTTCCCTGTTCCCTGTTCCCTGTTCCCTGTTCCCTGTTCCCTGTTCCCCACTCCAAGTGTTCCGCCTTAAGTTGTTAGCCAATATTTAGAGAATTGGTGTTAAGTGAAATGTGGGAAATATTAAAAAATATATTTTCTCCAAGTCAGTATATGCCTCATGGTCACTGCTACCTGTGGCAATCTCAATTGGTGTGGCTGCACGTTGTCAGTGACTTACTGATTGCCATCGCCTACTTCTCCATTCCGGCGATGCTCATCTATTTCGTCTATAAGCGCAGTGATGTTCCCTTTTCCAGGGTATTTGTCTTATTTGGAGCTTTCATCATCGCCTGTGGCACAGGTCATCTGTTAGAAATCTGGACGCTCTGGCATCCAGCTTACTGGCTATCAGGGATCGAGCAAGCCATTACTGCTCTAATTTCCTGCTACGTTGCCTTGGAAATGGTAACGCTGCTGCCTCAATTCCTGGTTCTACAGACTCCAGAGCAATTAGAAGCACTCAACCGGGAATTACAACATGAAATCGTTGAACGTCAGCAGGCAGAACAAACTCTACACAGGATTGTGACAGGGACAGCTTCAGTGACAGGAGAAGAATTTTTCTCGGCTCTAGTGCAAAATCTGACAATGGCTCTGGACATTCGCCACGCCTTTGTTGCAGAAGTGGTAAGCAACCAGCCCAAGAAGTTAAAAACCCTTGCCTTCTGGGCAGATGGCAAGAGGGAGGATAACTTTGAATATGACTTAACTGATACTCCCTGTGAGCTTGTTGTTGAGCACGCAAAGTTATATTACTACCCAGACAAAGTACAGGAACTTTTCCCCAAAGCTCTGGGGTTAAAGGCGATGGAAGCTTTATGTTATCTGGGAATACCGCTATGGGATGGGGAGCAGCAGGTGATTGGGACGCTATGTATTAACAATGATCGACCTTTGGCAAATGAGGAAAATGCCAAGGTGATTATGAGAGTGTTTGCTGCCAGAGCCGCTGCTGAACTTAAACGTCAGAGAGTTCAAGCTGTTCGGTGGCGTACCTGCGATGAATTGGCGATTCTATTGAAAGTAGCTACCCAAGGACTGCGTCAGCGTACCGCTGAGTTAGTGAAGGCAAATGCAGCCCTGAAAAGGGAAATTAGCGATCGCAACAAGGCAGAAGAATCGCTACAGCAGATGGTAAAGCAGGAGATGACCCTCGCCAGAGTGATTCAAAAGATGCGCCAGACGTTGGAGATTAAGACGATTTTCAGTACCGCGACTCAAGAACTGCGACAAGCACTCAACTGCGATCGCGTCCTCGCTTATGGCTTCAATTGTGAGGAGCTTCTATTTGAATCGGTAGCAGAGGGTTGTACTGTGCTGGTGCAGGAGAAGAAGAACCAACCCAATCTGACTGAGGTGGCTCTGCAAGAAATTCAAGGCTGCGTTTACAACCATGGGACAAGTTACCGCTGTGTACCAGATATCTACGAGGCTGGATTTGATTCTTGTTACCTCCAACTCTTAGAAAAATTTCAAGCAAGAGCCTACATTACAGTTCCCATCTTCTGTTGCAATCAACTTTCGGGATTACTGGCGACCTACCAAAATTCCGCTCCCCGCCAATGGAAAGAGGCAGAAATTAGGATGGTCCTTCAGATTGGGGAGCAGTTAGGAGTCGCCACACAACAGGCAGAATTATTAGCGCGAACTCAAGCTCAGTCGGTAGAACTTCAAAAAGCCAAAGAACAGGCTGAGGTCGCTAACCGTGCCAAAAGCGAATTCCTTGCCAACATGAGCCATGAACTGAGAACGCCACTAAACGCTATTCTCGGCTTTACCCAACTGATGCAACGGGACTCATCCCTATCTGCTGAGCATCACCAATATATAGACATCATTAGTTGCAGTAGCAAGCATCTACTGGAATTGATTAACGATATTCTGCAGATGTCCAAAATCGAGGCAGGGCGAGTTGCGCTGCACTCCTGTGACTTTGATCTGTATTGTCTGCTCGAAAGTCTCGAACAGATGCTGGGATTCAAGGCAGAATCTAAAGGCTTACAACTGACCTTTGAGCGCAGTCCTGATGTTCCCCAACACGTCAAAACCGACGAAAGTAAACTGCGTCAGGTTTTGATTAACCTGCTGGACAATGCCATTAAGTTTACTCAACAGGGGAGGGTGACATTGGGAGTGAAAGTGGGGAAGTCTGAAGTTAGAAGTCACAAATCTGAAAAGAATTTATCTGTGGAGAACGAAAATCCTGCAACTAGGAAAGCAACAGGTAATCCCCTTTCAGACTTCAAACTATTCTTTGAAGTTGAAGACACCGGACCTGGCATTGCCCCAGAGGAGCTAGATAACTTGTTTAAATCCTTTGCCCAAACCAAAACAGGTTTGAACACTAGCGAAGGAACAGGTCTCGGTTTAGCCATTAGTCAAAAATTCGTGCAACTGATGGGAGGAGAAATCACCGTCAACAGTAGGCTAGGTCAGGGAACCAAGTTGGCCTTTGATATTCAGGTCACTCCGGGGGAGAAAACTGAGGAGATGGAGAAAACTAAGCTAACTTGTAAAATCATTGGTTTAGCCCCCGATCAATCCACCTATCGCCTTCTGGTTGTGGAGGATAAACTAACAAATTGCCTCTTCCTGGTCAAGCTCCTCAGCTCCCTGGGCTTTGAAGTGCGAGAAGCTTCCAATGGTCAACAAGCCCTAGCCTTGTGGTCAAGTTGGTCCCCGCACCTAATCTTGATGGATATGCGAATGCCAGTGATGGACGGCTATGAAGCCACCAAACGCATCAGGGCTTCATTAAAAGGGAAGGCGACGGTGATTATTGCTTTGACTGCTAGCGCTTTTGAGGAGGAGCGACAGGCTATCTTATCAGCCGGATGTGACGATTTCGTGTCCAAGCCCTTCCAAGAAGAGGAGCTGTTGGCAAAAATAAGCCAATATCTGGGGGTGCGATATGTCTGTGAAGAGGAAGCAATAGAGAAGGATAAAGGAGAAGGGATGAAGGCTCAAGGGGAAGATTCAGCCTTTATCTTGGATGGTTCAGCATTGAAAGTTATGCCGACAGAGTGGAGGAAACAGCTACACTATGCAGCCTCCATCGGCAGCGACCTCCTGATTTTGCAGCTTATTGAACAAATCCCTAAAGAACATTCCTCTTTAGCCCTTGCCCTAAAAGCAATAGTTGAGAACTTCCGGTTCGATCAAATCATAGCATTAGCTCAACCAACTAAAAGAGGAAAAAGTAAAAAGGCGATCATCAACCATGAATAGTAACCAGGTTGACATATCCAAAAAAGACATCCTTATCGTTGATGATTCACCAGCAAACTTGCGCGTTCTTTCTACCATGCTGATTAAACAGGGGTATAACGTTCGCAAAGCCATAAATGGAGAAATGGCACTGACGGCTGTGCAAACTCTTCTGCCCGATCTGATTTTGCTCGACATCATGATGCCAAAGATGGATGGCTATGAAGTTTGTCAACGCCTGAAAGCGAATCCGCAAACTGTGGAGATTCCGATAATTTTCTTAAGCGCCCTTACTGAGGTTTTCGATAAGGTAAAAGCTTTTGGAGTCGGGGGTGTAGATTATATTACCAAACCCTTTGAGGTTGAAGAAGTTTTAACCCGCGTTCAAAAGCAATTGGCGCTGAGGGCAGCAGAACAGGAAATCCGCAAACTCAATGCCCAACTTGAAGAACGGGTCAAAGATCGCACTCGACAGCTAGAAGCAGCCAATGCACAACTGCTGGAAATGGCATTCCACGATAACCTCACAGGCTTGCCCAATCGGGCTTTATTCATGGAGCATTTAGAACAAGTCCTCAATCGTGCCAAGGCAGATTCAGCTTATCAGTTTGCGGTGTTGTTTCTCGACTGCGATCGCTTTAAAGTGATCAATGATTCCCTCGGTCATCTCGTAGGAGACGAACTGCTCATCGCCATTACCCGCCGCTTAGAAGCATCCCTAAGCCAAGGCAATACCCTGGCTCGGTTGGGCGGTGATGAATTTGCGATTCTCCTAATGGAGATTCAAGATATCAGCAGTGCTACTCAGGTTGCAGATCGGATACTTGAGAGGCTCCGCGATCCATTTCAACTTGAAAGACATGAAGTGTTCATAAATGCCAGTATTGGTATTGTTCTGGGCAATTTTAATTATGACAAGCCCGAACATCTACTGAGGGATGCGGAGACCGCCATGTATCGTGCCAAAGCGTTGGGGAAAGCCCAGTATCACATTTTTGAACCAACTATGCACGATGCTGCGCTTCAGGTTTTACAGCTTGAGACTGAGCTGCGCAGAGCTGTCAATCAGCAAGAATTTATCCTTCACTATCAGCCCATTATTTCCCTCAATACGGGTAGAATTACTGGATTTGAGGCATTGGTGCGCTGGCGTCATCCCCAACGCGGTCTGGTTTTTCCTGAGTTCTTTATTTCCGTGGCGGAAGAAACTGGTTTGATGATCCCCATTGGCAAGTGGGTACTGCAGCAAGCGTGTCATCAACTACACCTATGGCAGCAGCAAGGAGTCGCAGATGATTCCCTCACCATCAGTGTCAATCTTTCGGTGCGTCAGTTTGCCCAACCGGACTTGATTGAGCAAATTGACCAAATTTTGGCAGAAACCCAACTCAATCCCCAAAGCTTAAAATTAGAAATTACCGAAAGTATCATTATGGACAACCCCCAATTCGCCTCTGCCATTTTCCAAAAACTTAGAGAACGGCAAATTCAGTTGAGTATCGATGACTTCGGAACGGGTTATTCTTCTCTGAGTTATCTACATTTATTTCCTATTGATATCCTTAAAATTGACCGCTCTTTCGTAAAGTGCCTGGACGGGAACCGGGAAAATCTGGGACTTATCCCAGGGATTATCAGCATTGCCAGGGAAATGGGGATGAATGTGATTGCCGAAGGCATAGAAACTCAACAACAGTTAGCCCAACTGAGGAGGCTCAACTGTGGCTTCGGACAGGGATACCTGTTTTCTAAGCCTTTGGAGGCAGAAAAGGCAATGAATCTAATGGCAACAAATCCCCAATGGTGAGGGTTGGAGACTGCTCCCCTAAAATCTAGCAATTCCTCGCCATATATCGGCGTATCTGTGCAGAATTTTCCGAATTTTCCACCACATATTGATCCCAATGGGCCAAACCTATGTTAAATTGATTCATAGGGCATAGATGCCGATATTTACCCCATAAACATTGTTAAATCTGTGCAAAAGTCTGCCCAACTAGGTATAATAGGAGTATTGTGACTCAATGTAAGCGTATGAACCATGTTGACGCAGAGGTAAAAGTAGTTCTAGTGACCAAGACTGAAAGAGAACGCTAAATCTAATGGCTCAAGCAACATTCCAAACTAGAGTACCTGATAACCTCGTAGAGTTTTGTGAGGCTTATGGTGTGCTGTTTGGAAATGTTGAGAAGAATCTCTATCAAGGGTTACA
>JBFRWF010000423.1:0-12805 GCA_051439465.1 Xenococcaceae cyanobacterium
CTCTAAGCGTGTTACCCTATTTTGAATCATAATGGTAAATTTAACCCCCAACCCCAGTTTCAGTTTAACGGTTCGCATAGAGCTTCCCAATCATGCCGGGACATTAGCCTCTGTAACCCAGGCGATCGCCAATGTTGGTGGTAGTCTCGGACAAATTTCCCAGATCGAACGGAATCTGAAGATTAGCCGGCGGGAACTGATTGTAGATGCTTACAGTACCGAACACGCCGAACAGATTGTCACAACGTTAAGAGCGCTACCAGAGGTAAAAATTCTTAAAGTTTCTGACTGCACCTTCGATCTGCATAGGGGCGGCAAAATCCACATCGAAAGTCGGCTGCCCCTTACTTCTCAGTCGGACTTGGCTATGGCTTACACCCCTGGTGTCGGTCGAATTTGCAAGGCGATCGCTCAAGAACCTGAAAAAGTATTCTCTCTGACCATCAAAAGAAACACTGTTGCCATTGTCACCGATGGCAGTGCTGTGTTAGGACTGGGAAACCTAGGAGCCTGTGCTGCTCTACCTGTGATGGAAGGCAAAGCGATGCTGTTTAAAGAATTTGGCGGGATCGATGCTTTTCCCATCTGTCTGGCAACCCAAGATACCGATGCAATCATCGAAACCGTCAAGAATATTGCCCCCGTCTTTGGTGGCATTAACCTGGAAGACATCAGCGCTCCTCGATGTTTTAAAATTGAACAACGATTGCAACAGGAACTAGGTATTCCCGTCTTTCACGATGACCAACATGGCACTGCCATTGTCGTCCTAGCGGCTTTATTTAATGCCCTGAAACTCGTGCAAAAGCCCCTAGAAGGAGTGCGAATTGCGATCAATGGGGCTGGAGCTGCCGGAGTGGCGATCGCTCGTCTGCTGCGTAAAGCAGGGGCAAGTGCTATTTGGATCTGTGATTCCAAAGGGATTATCTCCACCAGTCGTTCTGACCTCACTACACTAAAACAAGAATTTGCCGTCGAAGCCAGTGGTTCCCTCGCCGATGCTCTCAAAGGAGCTGATGTATTCTTGGGAGTCAGTGTCCCGGGGGTCATTTCTCCTGAGATGGTGCGTTCAATGGCAAAAAACCCAATTGTGTTTGCTATGGCAAATCCGATTCCCGAAATTCAACCTGAACTGGTGAGTGATGATGTTGCTGTGATGGCAACAGGTCGCAGTGACTACCCCAATCAGATTAATAATGTCCTTGCCTTTCCTGGAGTATTTCGAGGTGCATTAGACTGTCGAGCAGAGGCGATGACCACCAATATGTACCTCGAAGCTGCCAAGGCGATCGCTTCCTTAATCACTCCCACCAACCTTGACCGAGAACATATTATTCCCTCCGTATTTGACTCAAGAATTGTCCCCGCCGTCGCTGCTGCCGTCCAACAAGCAGCGCGTCAAGATGGTATTGCGCGTCAATAGGAAGTGATCCTGAAAATGTCTTTTGCTCCTATTTCTGAGGCTTTCACTGCTAATCGCCTGAAAAATATTCGTCTGGTTGCTACCGATATGGATGGCACCCTCACCCAGCAGGGTAAATTTACCTCTACTCTCCTCCAAACCCTAGAAGCATTGGCAAAAGCTGAAATATCTGTGTTAATAGTCACAGGGCGCTCTGCTGGTTGGGTGGATGCCGTGAAAACTTATCTGCCTGTAACCGGAGCGATCGCAGAAAATGGCGGACTCTTCTATTCCAACCATAGCGAAGCCCCTGAAATTTTAACCCCGATTCGGGATCTTACCCTGCACCGCCAGCAGCTAGCTGAAACCTTCCAATTCCTGAAAAGCAAATTTCCTCTAATCCAAGAATCCGCTGACAATCGCTTTCGCTTGACAGATTGGACATTTGATGTTACTGGACTAACAACCGCACAATTGCAAAAACTAGAAAATCTCTGTCAGCAAAAAGGCTGGGGCTTCACTTACAGCACTATTCAATGTCACATTAAACCCTTGCAGCAAGATAAAGCCACCAGTCTACTCCAAGTCTTAAAAAAGCACTTTACCCAATTCACCACCGAGGAAATTATCACAATTGGTGATAGTCCCAATGATGAATCTCTCTTCAATGCCAGCAAATTTCCCCTTTCTGTAGGCGTTGCTAATGTTTTACACTATAGCAAACAGTTGACCCATAAGCCAGCCTACGTTACTACTAATGTCGAAGTTGAGGGATTTTGTGAGTTAGCGGAGTTAGCGATCGAGTTCACTGATCGCGATCTGGAACCAGGATCCAGAATTTAAGGTCTGTCCTAGGGTTTGGGGAGACTGAGGCAGATCCGAGAGATTAGCAATGCCCCAAAGGCAGGCTGTAAGCAAAGCACTATGGAAAAGACGTTTCATTATCTCCCTCCTCCTCTTCAAATGAGGCTATGGGTTCATCTCTCTAGAATTGGCAAGAGCATGCAAAAAGTTACTATTACTACTTCACCAACTCCCGAACGTTTTCCGCAAAGACACTGCCGCCAGTTATTAAATTTTTATTGCCCTGCCAAACCGATCATTATCAGTAAAGCCATTTATCCTCGATCGCTTTGATCTGTCCCTCCTGTTTCAGTTGCAGGAGCTTCACATTCAATTTTTGAAGCAGGGGACTCTCCAAAGGCAAGACAAAACCATAATCCTCACTAGCAAAAGAAAATTCAGCCAGTCTTAAAGAAACCTCGGGATACTGGCGCAGATAGTATCTAAGTGCCGGAACATCAAAGACCACACCATCGACTTTACCCGATGCCAAACGGTCCATTGCCTCTTCCAGCGTCTCAGTTTCGATCAATCGCGCCTTGTAATAGGCTGCCCATTCAGCTCCAGTTGTACCGGACACTACTGCCATCCGAGCGTCTCGGAGGTCTTCTGGATGCCTGAATTGTTCCGCTGGCTGCTGAGACAACGAAAGGGTAAAAGCTGTCGTCAGAGCAGCCGTGAGGGAAGAGGCTGTCACCATCGTCACCAACATCCAGACACTAGCAATCAACCGCCCCGTCTTAGTAACTGGTGTTCGATCTCCATATCCCACCGTCGTCAATGTAACCAGGGCAAACCACATACCATTGCCCACTCCTCTCACGTACTCCTTGGGAAACTGTTCACTATTGCGGCGTCGCTCAGTCAACCAGAGAAGATTGCCGACTACAAAAATAGCACAGAACATTACGCTCACTGAGGAGATAACGGCTAACTCAAAAAAAGGCTTGACTATACTCCATAGGCTGGGCGGATGGCTGGGGAGCATCAAGCCTATTTCAGCTAGAAAATAGGGCTGTGTGAATGTGACCTTTTGGTGGCGATCGGCAGTAATGCTAATAGGTCCGATGACCAGATCCAGTTCGTCCTTGGCCACAGCGTCGATACCTGCTCGAACCCCCTTCTGTGGGATTAACTCGTATTCGAGTTCCTCAGAGCGTGCTATCTCACGCCAAATGTCTATACTAATGCCTTCGGGATTAGGGCCATCATTAATGACAAACGGGGGAGAGCCAGCAGTACCTACCCTTAATTTTTGCACTTGAGGCTCTTGAGCTGATACGGGAGCTGAGACTAGAAATATGACCAGGAAAATTGGCAGTTGGATTCTGCTGATAATCACAAGTTGATTTAGGAAAAAATCTTAGGCGCTGATTAGTGTAACCTAAAGATTAATGGTTGAGAGAGGGAACAGGGAACGGGGAATAGAGAACAAGGGCCCGAAAGGGGAACAGGGAGCAGCTAACCCTAACACCTAACACCACTTTCGGTTCTTATGATAGCGACTTGACTAAGGACTAATGACTGTCTGAACAGAGCTTCCCTTGCTTCTTAGATGCACAGAAGCTTAAATGAAGTGAATATAGAAAAACCTTTTGCTGACAAATGCAGGACTTTTTTGAAAACATTTCTCGCTACCCTCGCTACTTGATCGGTTTAATTCTGGGTATCTTCTTTGCCTTGTTTGAGAGATTGAGACCCCTGTTGAAGAACCCCCTGACGGCAATTGCCCTCCTTGGCATACTTCTCGGCAGTCTTGCGTTTATATTTTTTACCCTGCGGGCGATGCTGGGGCTAGCGTAGCAGGTAATTGCTCGCCAACAGTATCCTATAAGGGGAAGCAGGGGAAGCAGGGGGAGCAGGGGAAGCAGGGGGAGCAGAGGGAGCAGGGGGAGCAGGGGAAGCAGGGGGAGAAAAAGCTTATTTTTTCGTTTCTGCGATCATCCTGACTCACCCTTTTGTTAAAAACATACCCTTGTGAGGCTTCCCCCTCTCCGTTCCCTGTTCCCTGTTCCCTATTCCCTGTTCCCTGTTCCCTGTTCCCTGTTCCCTGTTGCATAAGAAGGAGGCTTGGGCACCGCGTATTTTTCGGTGATTGTTGGTGATTGGTCATTTGTCAGTTATCCTTAAAGCTGGAACCTATAAGACAAAGGACAAAGGACAAAGGACGAATAATTGAATCATTGCCCATAGTTGAAATCATAGGGGGCGAAAGTCATGGCTACTAGTCGTCGTGTTTCTCGCGTTTCCTCGCTGATTAAACGCGAGGTCAGCCAAATGCTGCTCAATGGCATCAAAGATGACCGAGTGGGTGCTGGCATGGTTAGCATCACCGATGTAGATGTTTCTGGTGACTTGCAACACGCCAAGATATTTGTCAGCATCTATGGCACTGAGAAAGCCAAAGCTGAAACAATGGAGGGATTAAGATCGTCAACTGGCTTTGTCCGACGTGAACTTGGTCACCGGATACGGCTGCGGAGAACGCCAGAAGTGGTGTTTCTTGAAGATCATTCTTTAGAAAGGGGCGATCGCATGTTACATATGTTGAATGAAATTAATCAGACTCGTCATTACAATGATGGCGCAGCAGAAAACCTTGAGGATGTGGGTTAAAGCTTGTGGCTGAGTTGCTACCAGATTGGACTCATTTGTCCCTCAAGGAACAGATCGGACAAATGGTGGTGGTGCGTGCTTCCGGCTATTTGTTCGATCATCAAATTCTCTACCCCGCCTGGGAACCTCCCGCAGCCAAACTGCGCCATTGGTTGCAAAATTTAAACCTGGGTGGGGTAATTTTACTGGGGGGTAGTGCGGGGGAATTAGCCCTGCGATCGCAACAACTGCAAAACTGGGCAAAAACCCCCTTGCTAATTGCCGCCGATATTGAAGAAGGGGTAGGACAGCGGTTTGCTGGTGCCACCTGGTTTCCGCCGCCGATGGCACTGGGAGGGATCGCCAGGGGAAACCCTGGCCAAGCCCAGCACTATGCTTTACAAATGGGGGCAATTACCGCCTCTGAAGCCCTGGCCATTGGCATTAACTGGATACTCGCCCCTGTGGTCGATGTTAATAATAATCCCGATAATCCAGTAATTAATGTCCGGGCATTTGCCGACACTCCTGAAGCTGTCAGTTACCTAGCAACTGCCTTTATCCAGGGGGCAAAGCAATATCCCATCCTAACCACTGCTAAACATTTTCCCGGACATGGGGACACCGCAACTGATTCCCATCTCGATTTACCCATACTGCCTCAGAAAGCCTCTCGACTGGCTGAAGTAGAATTGCCGCCTTTTCAGAGGGCGATCGCCGCTGGTGTAGACAGCGTGATGAGCGCTCATCTACTGATTCCTGAGTGGGACTCAGAACACCCTGCCACCCTATCTGAACCCATTCTTACAGGTCAATTGCGGCAAAGGCTAGGTTTTGAAGGCTTAATTGTCACAGATGCTCTAATCATGGGAGGGGTGGCAAACTATGCAGCACCGGAAGAAGTAGCGGTGATGGCAACAGAAGCAGGAGCAGATATTTTATTAATGCCCTCAGATCCAGGGGCGGCAATTGAAGCGGTGTATGAAGCGGTGCGATCGGGACGCTTGGGAGCAGAACGGATTAGTGCATCTGTGGAGCGGATTTGGAAAGCCAAGCAAAAGGTCAATCTAAAATCCCCAATCCAAAGTCCAAATTCCAATGACTTTCTCTCCCAATTAGCTCAACCTGCGGCGATGAAGACGGCTGATTCGATGCTGCGGGAGGCAATGGAAATGGGCGGTTCTCTGCCCTTAGAACCCCCTAGGAGCGGCAATTTACGGAATTTGATTGTGGTGGATGATGTCCTCAATTGCGATTTTCTCGATCGTAATGCACCAGCAGTGGCAGTCCCGAAACAACTGGACTGGGAAGTGCAACTGGTTGACCAAAACACCCTGGTTTTCGAGCAAGATGATTCTAGTCCCACGCTGCTGCAAGTTTTTATTCGGGGCAATCCCTTTCGAGGTAGTGCGGGTTTGACACCAATGGCACGGGATTTTTATCAAAAATTGCTCCAAACTGGTTCACTCCAAGGACTGATGATTTATGGGAGTCCTTATGTGTTGGACTGGTTTAGAGGGCAAATCCACCCCAACCTGCCTTGGGTGTTCTCCTATGGACAGATGCCCATGGCTCAAGCGATCGCCTGTGAAGTCTTGCTCGGTTTGTCAAGGTTTGCTGACTCTGAGCCAGAACCTTTTTTGTGACTTTTCTTAATATCTTCCCTATGCCAGAAGAGACGGGCTTTCTGGGTTTTCCGAAAAATTGTAGCGATATATACAGCAAATATTCTGTCCACTATCCCTAGCTTTGGACTATATTATTCGTAAGCCTCGTTATTTTACAGGTTAATTTCTATGAGTGTTGAAACCCTAGAATTTGTCTCTTCTGTCCATTACTCCATCGACATGATTCAAGACGAAGTCCGTCAACTGGTGGATAAAGGGATTGTTAGCCGCCACCAGCCGATCTATGTCCTTTGTCAATATATTCCCCCTCGCGAGTGGGTTTGTGTTGAGTGTGAGTTAGAAAGATGTGATTACTTGCTGCGGGATTGCATTGGCGATTTGATTGCTTCAGAAGAATGGGATAACGACTGAAACGCTCAGTGATTAAGACGTTTAATCAAGACTAGATAACAAAATAAACCATCAGCTGCTAGCCCTAGTCGTTCAGGCTAGGGCTTGAATGGTCCTACTGCTTCATCAAAGGAGACAATTGGCTGAATCCTTAAAAAATAATAAGTTTTGTAACTATTATTGGGATTTCTGGTAAAATGTAACTAGCTATACGGAATAAACTATCTTCTCCAGCTAGCGAAAATTCGATTACTATTAATATTAAGCCTCCTTAGTTAACCGATTGAGCTTTATGAGTATTAACACATTACCATCCGCCATCCCCGTCCGTTATTCCATCGACGTGATTCAGGATGAAGCCCGTCAACTGGTGGAGAAAGGAACCATTAGCCGTCAGCAGCCTATCTACATACTTTGCCAATACATTCCTGCCCGTGAGTGGGTTTGCGTGGAGTATGAGCTAGAGAGATGCGACTACTTGCTGCGAGATCGCATTTGCGATCTGATTGGTTCAGAAAAATGGAATGACGACTGAGAAGCATAAAGTCTGGCGTCTGTACTGCAAAGCAGCGACGGGCTGCGCTACTCTGGGACGCGATGCGTAGCAGGGGCGAAGCCTAGTCTAGCCTAGTCTAGTCTAGTCTGAAAGATAAAGAGACATCCTTCTTTCAGACTTCAGCCTTCAGGTTGACGCAACTGCTCTAATTCGGTTTTCAGGGCAACGATTTGCTCAGTGAGTTCCTTTAGCTCTGATTGAACATTGGCATTAGTGGTGGTTGTTGAGTTTGAGGCAGGTTCACTGTTGGAGACGGTTTCTCCAGAGCCTTTTTGCCCCCGTTGTTTGTTCAATATATCATCAATCACCCTACGGGCTTCCTTCTCAGTACTCTCGCCTTTTTCTGCCCATTCCTGAGTGCGTTGATTAAATTCTGTCTGTAACTCAGACAAGGTTGTCTCTCGCTTTTGGGGATCTTGTATAGTCTCAAGTAGAGAAGCTGTTGCCCCGACGGTGACGCGAAATCCTTGATGTATTAATTCAAAGAGGTTATTAGAGTTCATAAAGTACCAATTAGATGAGTAGATGAGTTTGGTGGGCAAAGTCAATCTCATAACTTTATTAGCCATAACTATAATCCATTTTGCCCACCCTACAAGGGTACAAGGCTGGGATATTATTTGTTTGCAGCTCCCTAAACTACCCCGCCTGCTCTAGATACTGATCGAGATCCTCAATCAAGCGGGTGAGTTCTGCTTCAGTAGTCACTCGGATGCGCTCATCTCGAATAGTCAATAAAACTTTAGCAGCAAAGGGACTCGGATAAATATTAGGATTGCAGAAAACCTCTAAAAAAATGTCGCCTGTGTAACGATATTCCATCGACTTTTGCGGACTAGGTCTGCCTCCTTTGCTGGATGCGTTGGCAGCAATGGCTTTCAGGCTCTGCATCAGTTGCGATATCTCTTTTTGTAAATTTTTGGCAGCTTCAGGGGTGAAGCTAAAGGTGACAGCGCCTTGAATGAGGTTGAGTGTGAGTTGAGCCATAAGCAATAAATCTTAATACTCTAATACTAATGCTAGAAGATGTTATTTAGTTTCTCGAAGAATCTACCAGATAATTGGACAAACATAGACTATTTATTAAAAATAATCTCAATAACTTGAGTTGACATTGGGCTGTAAAGATAGCTGTACTCATTAACTGATAAGGGTTTCAGCGATTTAAAGACTAAGATAAAGATTAGAGAAGTCCACTGAAGTCTGAAGTTCCCCTTTCTGAATTCAGCGCACTCCGCTGCGCTCCGTTGGCGGTTCAGACTTTAGAATTCTCTGCTCAACCATCAATCCAGTAGCTTCTGTGGTAAGAGACAACCGCTCTGAGGTTCGTACAGTCTTAATCATTACTCTGCTGCTCAATCTCTTTGTGATGGCATTGAAGGTAGTGGTGGGATTGAGTACGGGTTCTCTCAGCCTGCAAGCCGATGCCTTGCATAGTGTGACTGATAGTGCTAACAACGTTTTAGGCTTGATTGCCAATCGCTTTTCTTCCCCTCAACCGGATCGGGATCATCCCTACGGACATCAGAAATTTGAAGCGGTGGGAGCCTTGGGGATTGCTGCCTTTTTGGGAATCGCTTGCTTTGAAATTCTTCAAGGAGCAATTGAGCGGATTTTTCAAGGTGCTACCCCAGTTAAGATTTCTGCCGCAGAATTGTGGATATTATTAATTGTTCTGGGGGTAAATATTTTTGTTGCCTTTTATGAGCGAAGTGTGGGCAAGCGCCTCGGTAGCCCGATTCTAATTGCCGATGCCCACCATACCATGAGTGATATTTGGGTGACAATTACCGTCTTGGGTGGGTTAATTGGAGTCTGGCAAGGGCGAGTGTTAAATCTGCCCCAACTCCAGTGGCTCGATGTGATTCTCGCTTTCCCCGTTGCTTTCTTGGTGTTTCGCAGTGGGTGGGAGGTGTTGAAGGCGAATTTGCCCTGGCTGGTGGATGAAATGGCGATCGCTCCTGAAGCAATTCATCAGATCGTGATGGCAGTCCCAGGGGTAATCAACTGTCACGATATCGCTTCCCGTGGTTTGTTAGGGCGGCAAGTGTTTATTGAAATGCATCTGATTGTGGATGCTCCCGATGTGGAAACCGCCCACAAAATTACTGAGGAGGTTGAAGCCCATTTAGAGGAACGCTTCAGCCCCGTGCGCGTGTTAATCCACGTGGAACCACCAGATTACAAGTCCGATCAAATTAGCTTCGGGGCAGAAATTCCATAAGCTGTTGTAAATTTAATTACATAGTCATTAGTTGCTTCTTAGGTACACAGGAGCTGAGTTATATCAGTTTTCCACAAACAAAGATTATTTTCCACAGATTTCTAAGAGTTTTCCACAAAAGTTAAAGAAAAGGTTAGCAGAACAGTTATATTTGGTTATGCCTAGGACATCGGTCAAGCATTCAGACTTGACAGAATGCTGCGGTTGTGGATATAGGATTTGGGTTTAAGGGTTGGTTAAGTGTATGGGCGGATAGAACGCGGATGACGCGGATGACGCGGATTATCACGGATTTTGCTCGCCAACACTTGGCGAGGATTTTATTACATATCACCTCTTTTTTGTCAACCCTTATTTCTTGACCGATACTCTAGAAAAAAGTCTCCCCAAGGGAGACACATTCAATCTGATGGAGTATTCGTGAATTGAGTTATCTGTATTGTATTGCTGATAGGTTAAGGAAATTATAAGGGAGTGATAAGCTTAGGAAATACCAAGACTTACTGTTTCCGAACATTATAAATACCCTCTAACTCATAGAACCAAGCCACCTCTAGCTCAGAGTTTCAATCAACTTCCCTACTCGTTCTTTGATTTCATCTCGGACGCGGTGAAAGGTTTCTATGGGTTGCCCATCAGGATCATCGAGCTGCCAATCTTCAAACATTTCCCGCAGCACCCATTCATTTGGTAAGTTGACACCACAGCCGCACAGAGAAATCACAGCATCATAGTCTTCGGGATTAAAATCACTTAATGGCTTGGAAGTTTGATGGCTGATATCAATGCCAATTTCATCCATGACTTGAACTGCTGTGGGATGGACTCGGCTTGCCTCCAATCCCGAACTGGTAACAGAAATATTCCCGTCTCCCAGCTTTCGAGCAAATCCTTCAGCCATTTGGGAACGACAGGAATTTCTTTTGCAAACAAACATGACTCGTTTCATCAAAACCTCAGTTGTTTTTCCTTCTTCAGATTTCAGATTTCAGACTTCAGACTTCATTGAATATCCCGAAATCCATGGGAAAGTTGCCGATAGGCGATTACGGCTAATTGTGCTCCTAAAATGGGTGCAACCCAATAAACCCAGTGATGCTGCCAAATCCCGGCAACGAAAGCAGGACCGAGCGATCGCGCTGGGTTCATACTCGCACCCGTAATTGGTCCCATAAAAGCGGCTTCTAATCCTACTGTTAACCCAATTGCTAAACCAGCAAAGCCAATATGAGCGCGGCGGTCAAGACCAGATCCTAAGATGACAAACATTAAAATAAAGGTGAGAACTGTTTCCAGAACTAAGGATTGAAACCAATTCCCGTTAAGGGGTTGGGTGGCACCCAGATCGCCAACTGAACCCAGGGTGAGCAGCAGTAAGGTTGAGGCGGCGATCGCGCCCAGGCATTGGGCCAAGATATAGGAGAGCACCTTCCGGCTTGGGAAAAAGCCACTCGCCCAAAAACCTAAGGTCACAGCCGGGTTAATGTGGGCATCGCTAATGTGCCCTGTTGTATAAATTACAGCGGCTACCACTGCCCCAAAGACGAAACTGATCCCCAGATGAGTTAAGGTTCCACCCGTAATCTGATTAACCATCACAGCGCCGGTACCAGCAAACACCAAAATGAATGTACCGACGCCTTCTATTACTGCTTCTTGCCAGCAATGGGAAATCAAGTGCCACAGACTCTTCTTGAGAGCCAATTTTCTACTCCTCATGGTGTTGCGAGTAATCATATCAATCTAAATTGATGGCTGCTGTTTGTGACTGTACTTGAGCGCATGAAGTTAGCAGGGTTACTACGACCGCACTTAAAGGGAGATAATTTAGCCTATTCGACGACTTATTCGTTGTTCTTTTATCTCTCTCTTCCCAATTGCTCAGTTGAGGCACATATCTATTATTTCAAAAAAAATTGATGTATTTGGTTAAAAAACGGTTAAGGCAGGGCTTAAGTTTCTGCTCTCAAATTAGGTTAATCTAGGCAAGGAGAGCTAGGTAGAATCACAGCAGTGCGACGAAATTCTGCCAAATATTGTTCTAGGACAACAAACTGAGGCAGATTGAGGCTGTAGTAAATCCACCGTCCTTCTTGGCGGGGACGAATTAGGGCAGCTTCTTTCAGGGTTTTGAGGTGAAACGATAACTTCGACTGGCTGACGTTGAGGCGATCGCATAGATCGCAAACACACAATTGTTGAGAACGCAGCAATTCCACAACAGAAAGCCGCAGCGGGTCAGAGAGGGCATGAAAGCCAGCAATAATGGTAGTAGAGTCTGGGGGAGAAGTAACTTGCATTAAGTTTTCTGGAAACCACACTCCTTCATTTTATGGATCATTTGGATTGATCGAACCCAGGTTAAATGAAGCTGAACATTGATAACATCTCTGATTGCAGTGGATTAGTTGCTTGGTATGACTGGAACTATACTCTGCTGAAAGCAGGTGGATAAGCGACCTTTCCCTTGTACTGCTGCTGGTAGTTCTTCAGCGGCTTTACCATGAAAGCTTCTGATCGTACTGGAAAAGGTGGCTCGATATCATAGCTTCCTGATGGCTCGAAGCCAAAGCGAGGGTAGAACCAGGGATACCCCAAGACAACCACCAACGGTTCCCCCATCGCTTCTGCCGCCTCTAAACCTGCTCGTACTAGCTTGCTACCGACTCCCTGCTTTTGAAACTCCGGTCGCACTGCCATAGGAGCTAAAGCCAGTACCGAAAACCTTTCTTTCCCCACTAAGTCTATGTAGCTGAACAAGATGTGACCGATTATGACATCGTCAAGCTCAGCGACTAACGAAAGCGCCGGAATATAGCGGTCAGAAGTACGAATACCCTCCACGAGCTGAGCTTCATTATCTCGCCCAAATGCTAGAGTATTCACCTGTGCTATAGCCTGGTAGTCCAACGGCTTTTCAGAACGGATTTTTATGCTTTTGCAAGTGATACTCATTGAACCTCTAAGGGCAAATCAAAGATTATGCCCTTAGATTCTGGAGTCGAGTTACCCCGTCTCCCACTCGGAGTAAATTAAATAAACTTAGTTGTTTATCAACCAGTTTGTCCGGCTTTACAGGATTCCCAGGCTCATCAGGCAACCCAATGATAAATCTCTCTTACGAGAGTCAGTTGATTCTGACTTGGGCGTGACTTTCCCCGTGAGAA
>JBFRWF010000424.1:0-31322 GCA_051439465.1 Xenococcaceae cyanobacterium
AGAGAGTCTATTCCCGATCGCCTGACTTACCCTACCTGAGAGCCTGTTCCCGTGAGCGTAAGCGTGCGCAGCTCCGCGAGCATCGCCCCCCTGAACGGTTACACCAGCACTTTTTGAGAATTTACAGGTCTAGCTGTACCTCACCAGCATGGGAAGTGCTATAGCAATCGGATTTGATTCATGAACAAGAGTGCGCGCTCGCTACGCGAGTGCCTACGGCAGCGCCAATCAGAGTGCGATCGCAATATATATATTTTGATTCATGTTCCACCGACAACCCAGGAAAGGGCGAAGCATTTGGATATCCAACTTAATGATACGTTTCACAATTGATCCCTCAAATGCTTCGCCCCTACAATAATGAAAACAATTGAAGTAATATCTGCCGTTCTAGGCTTTTGGTATAACTGCCTGGGATAGCGAGGAGGAAGACAGCGATATGACTTCAAGACTAAAACAGCGAATATTTACCATTCTAGAAGAGTCTAATCCTGATGATTTAACCAGCCGATTAGACGATATATTTTTCTGTATATTAATCCCCATCGATGTGGGTGCTTTTATTTTACAAACATCCGAAACCCTCTCAGCACAATATGGATATCTGTTTGAAGCCATTGGAATTTTTGCTGTCACAGTATTTACCATTGAATATGTGCTGCGCCTATGGATTTGCACCGTCGATCCTCGGTTTGAGCATCCGCTCTGGGGGAGGATACGATATGTAATCACTCCGATGGCACTGATAGATTTGCTGGCAATTTTGCCCTTTTATGTGCTGTTGATCTTCACGAATATAGGATTCATTGCTTCAACCCGCATTTTCCGCCTTATCCGCATTTTCCGCTTGTTCCGCTTGTTTAAAATGGGTCGATATTCTGAGTCGCTCAAAACCCTGGGAAGGGCGATTAAAGCCCAAAGGGAGGAATTGGTGCTCACGTTTGTTATGGTTCTAATGTTGTTGATTCTTGCCTCTAGTCTGATGTTCTTCGCCGAATCTGAAGCCCAACCAGAGGTGTTTCCCAGTATTCCAGCGGCGATGTGGTGGGGAGTTGTTACCTTAACAACGGTAGGTTACGGGGATATTTACCCGATCACGCCTATGGGAAAATTTCTGGGCGCGTTATTGGCATTCCTCGGTATTGGCATGTTTGCTCTCCCAGCAGGCATAGTTGCCTCTAGTTTTATCGAGGAAGTCGAAAGAAAAGGCAGCCAAACAGTTGAAGAGTCTCAGCCTGAAGCAGCGATCGCCCAGCTATGGACACCCGAGCAGAAAAGGGAAATCACTGCCAAAGTAGAGCAAAATGCCAAGCTATTCAAAGAGTGTCTTCAAACAGCCAAGGAAGAATTCGGAGAGCTAGTAGAGTCAGAGGAGTCGATTCATTCAATGGCGATGTTCTTATATCTACAGGTACTGAAAGATGGCAACATCATTAACTCCAGTAACCCACAATTTAAATGAATTCTACTGTAGGGGCGTACGCCCCTACAATAATTAAAACGATTTGCGATCGCTTATCTGTTAATCTAAATTCCAGTTAAAATAACAGACTGTTGTTTTGCTAAAATCGCTGTAACTGATACCCGATAAAGTTTTTAAGCTTTTTGGCAAGACTCTCATGAATAATGCAGGCTAGGTACTTACATCATTCAGAATTCCTCATTTTTTTCCAGACATATTTTGCGCAAGTAGAGCAGGCTTGCTTCTGGACATCAGTTTCAGGATTTTTGAAGACAGGATGGTAGTGCAATCGCTCACAGCCGACTTTGAGCCACGCCTGCCAACTGCCTCGCCACAACCGCACTGTCTTGTCAGTACTGCCACTGACAATCATCTGCCCATCCGGGCTAAAGGCTACTGAATTGACAGAATCGGTATGCCCCTGGAAAGGTAGACAGATGGGGTTGCCTTGAATGTCCCACAACCGCACTGTCCTGTCAAGACTGCCACTGACAATCATCTGCCCATCCGGGCTAAAGGCCACTGAATTTACAGAATCGGTATGCCCCTGAAAGGGTAGACAGATAGGGTTGCCTTGGATGTCCCACAACCGCACTGTATAGTCATCACTGCCACTGACAATCATCTGCCCATTGGGGCTAAAGGCCACTGAATTGACAGAATCGGTATGCCCCTGGAAAAGTAGACAGATGGGGTTGCCTTGAATGTCCCACAACCGCACTGTATAGTCATCACTGCCACTGACAATCATCTGCCCATCCGGGCTAAAGGTCACTGAATTTACAGAATCGGTATGCCCCTGGAAGAGTTGAGAGATTGGATTGCATTTGATATCCCACAACCGCACTGTATATTCATCACTGACACTGACAATCATCAGCCCATCCTGGCTAAATGCCACAGAATACACAGAACCCTCATGCCCCTGGAAGGGTGGACAGATGGGGTTGCCTTGGATGTCCCACAACCGCACTGTCTTATCAAAACTGCCACTGACAATCATCTGCCCATCCGGGCTAAATGCCACTGAATACACAGAATCGGAATGTCCCTGGAAGGGTAGACAGCTGGGGTTGCCTTGGATGTCCCACAACCGCACTGTTTTGTCAGTACTGCCACTGACAATCATCTGCCCATCCGGGCTAAATGCCACTGAAAAGACATAACCCTCATGTCCCTGGAAGGGTTGAGAGATAGGGTTGCCTTTTCTGTCCCACAACCGCACTGTCTTGTCAAAACTGCCACTGACAATCATCTGCCCATCCGGGCTAAATGCCACTGAATTGACAGAACCCTCATGCCCCTGGAAGGGTGGACAGATAGGGTTGCCTTGGATGTCCCACAAGCACACTGTCTTGTCAAAACTGCCACTGACAATCATCTGCCCATCCGGGCTAAATGTCACTGAATTGACAGAATCGGAATGCCCCTGGAAGGGTTGAGCGATGGGGTTGCCTTTTATGTTCCACAAGCGCACTGTCTTGTCTCTACTGCCACTGACAATCATCTGCCCATCCGGGCTAAAGGCTACTGAATTGACCCAATCCTCATGACCCTGGAAAGGTGGACAGATGGGGTTGCCCTGAATGTTCCACAAGTGCACTGTCTTGTCCCTGCTGCCACTGACAATCATCTGCCCATCCGGGCTAAAGGCCACTGAAATGACAGAATTCTCATGCCCCTGAAAGGTATTTGACTCTCGGGCTATTTCCATCGCTCTCCCCAAGCTTGTCTGAACTGGACTGAGAATCTTCCCCGACAATTTCTCTAGATTCAGACCGATTGACCCAATAGCCAGCACTAGGGCATTTAAGGGCTGGGTAGGTAGCAAATTCAGGACTTTTGCTGCTTGCTGGAGCAGGTTGATCTCAGTAAGTGCCCGAGCCAACTTTTCATTCTCTGCTTCTTTTTCTCTGAGCAGGCGATCGCGCCATCTAACACTGGCATCAATAAATTCGTTCTCATCCTCACTCAAACCACCAAGAACTAAGTCGAAGGTGTTTTCGCGTTTAAGCTCTAAAATCTGCTCTAACTTGGAACCACTCCAAAGTTCATCGTTAGCTTTAGTCTCGTCAGCTTCCAGTGACACTTTCCAGAGTTTCGCGTCTTCAGCCAACCTATTTTTAAGAACAATAACCTGACGAGCTTCTTCAATCCAGCTTTGCAGTCTTTGCCAAGAATTGAGCAGAGCTTCATGGGCAATTTCTACAGTCGGTTGTTGTCTTTGGTTTGTGTCGTTGCAAAAGAGCAAATTTTCGTTTATCAATTTGTCAAGCATACTTTTTATCAAGTCCCCTGCAAATTCAGAGCGCTCTGCTCTTCTGCTAAATACTTTCCCAACTGTATCTGACGATTCTGAGCCAACAACATTGACTAACCTCAGAAATATTTGCTTAGTTGCTAACTGTTCTGTTGGACTCAAATCATTGTATATACGCTCCCCCCGCTCTTGGAGTGCCCCTCTAACTCCACCCAACTCGCGATAAGTTTTTACCTTTAAGGTTCGGTTTTCAATCTGGCCACTTTGACACTCACTTTCCCAGAGCAAGTTAAGGGTACATTGTAATAACGGTAGATAACTTGCTTGTCCCTGAACATCTCTAATAATTTCTTCTACCAATCCTTCCTCAAAAACAACACCATGCTTGGCAGCTGGCTGCTCAATGGCAAGCCTCAACTCATCAGGGAGCATATCTGCGACTAGCTGAATATTATTTTGGGCAATTTTCACCAAATCAGGATATTGACTGAGCGCGTCTATAAATTCAGCCCTCATTGCTATGATTATCTTTACAGAGCCATCCTGTAAGTTGGCTATTTCAACAAGGCTTTCTATAAATCTTTTTCGCTTTTCATCCTGGCAAATTGTGAAAATTTCCTCAAATTGATCTACAAAAATCAGCCATTGAGAATCATTCTCTTTCAGAGTTTGAACAACTTGAGTAAGAGTATCAGTTTCTCCTTTCAGAGCAATCTCAGCTTTTGATTGTTCATAACCTCTATCTATAAGACTGCTATATAGAGAGCGAAATGGATCAGCCAATGGCGTTAAGATAAAATTCCTAAATTTTGAGCCTAGCAGCTCTGACAATTTAGGAATTAAACCAGCACGCACAACTGATGATTTCCCACTACCTGTTGCTCCCAAAAGCAAGATTAAACTACTCTCCCCTAGCTCTTCAATCAAGTTTTTAACTAAGTAATCTCGACCCCAAAATAAATCTTTATCTTTTAATTCAAACCTTTTCATTTCTGGATAAGGTGATCTCGCGATTGGTGTAATAGTTTGGCTAGCTATAACATAACTTGAAGCAAGTTTATTAATAGTGGGTGTCTTGCCTTTTTCTACAGATATGCCCTCAAATCCTGGCAACTGTGGTTCTTGTATATTTAATATGTCTTCCTTGAGCCACAGCTCACGGATAAAAGACACTAAATAATCCTGAACCAGTTGATAACGATCTTCAGGGAAGGCTGGAATCTGGAATACTAATCCTGAGCCGACAAAAATATTTAAGATAGAATCAAATTCATCGACTACTAAATTTATCTTTAATGCTTGCTGTCTAACTTCTTTCAGCAGTTCAGTACGAGTCTTAGAGGGGCAGGTGTTGTTTTCCTCTGTTAGCAAGTATAAGATAAAGCCAGCAGTTCGTTTGTTTTTAGAACCACAGTCTTCAATAACTTCTTTCAGATATCCCTTGACTAGCTCTGAGGCGGAGCCATATTTTTGGTACTGTGCCAGGGTTGTAATTCCATCTGTTTGCAGTTGCGAGCCTACTATCTGCAACTCGATTGGACGTACTTCTTCTAGTTCCCCGGCTAAAGAGCGCACTAACTCATCAACCAAGGCAGACTCTAAGTTAAACTGAGAGCAGTTTGTTATAGTTTGAATCAGAGATATAGCATTTTCTTTCGACAAGTTTCCTAAGTATTGACGATTTTTTATAGTCAGAATATCATTATTAATGCTCTCAAGATCCACTAGGCGTTCACCCTCTAACAAGTAGTGGAGATATTCCTCCCGCAACAACAGAACTACTTTCACATAGGGAAGATTCAAACAGTCCCGCAAAAAATGAAAAAATGACTGCCGCTCTGCTTTATCTTGACAAAGGAAGAAAAATTTCTCAAACTGGTCAAAAATTAGAACCGTTAGCAAATTGTGAGCTTCATTTTGTCGTAACTGCTCAATGAGATTTTGTCGCTTTAATTGCTCTTGAGAATCTTCAGGAGCTCTAAAGTCATCAATCCCAAATTTGCCTAGGGCCTCTGCTAAAGCTTTCTCTAATGCCTTAACCCAATCAGTGTAAACTGACAGGGTAATGGACAGAACCCTGCGCCCTTCGATGGTTTTCATCTCCAGTGCTGGTACTAACCCAGCCTGGACAATTGAACTCTTACCTACCCCTGAGTGACCATGAATCACAGTCAGTTTATGCTGGGTACTGCCAATTCTGTCGAGCAATTCATCGAGGTCTTTTTTCCGACCTGAAGTAGTAATTTCTTCAGCAACAGTTACCTCCCCCCTTTTTTCTTGTTGTCGTGGTTGCAGAGAACCTGCACCGATAAAAGCTCGGATGCGGTATTGTTGCTCAATGGAGCGTTGCTCTTGTTTGAGCTGAAATGCTCTCAAATAGTTGTCTTGTTGAAAGTAGAGAAGTCGCAAAACCTCGAGAATGCGAATATACAGATGTGGAGAGTGCTGATGTAGAGGCACAGAAGGTCGTACTTCTATATTTTTTGCCTTCTCCAGGTTCTTGAATGCTGCGGATAAGTCACCGAGCTGTTGCTGCGACTGTGCTAGAACTAAAAGATAGGAACCTTGAGCCTGTGGTTGAGGCTCACCAGCCTGCTCCAGAGTTTCCAGTGCTTGCTGTGCCAGTTGACTAGCTTCTGACCAATTGCCTTGGTTAAACTTCACCTGAGCCAGAAAGCCATAATTTTCTGCCAGTTGGATTTTACTGCCATTGTCTTGGTGTAATTCCAATGCCTGCTGAGCCAGAGACTCCAATGCCTTCCATGCTTTCAGATTTAGCAGGCTCTCACCTAAGGGATTAATGAACTTGGCAATTAAATCTGGCCGCTGAGCTTCTTCAAATATATTGATGCATTTTTGCAGAGAATCCCTAGCTTCTTGCCAATAACGGCGGTTTTCTGTAAGCTGTAACTGGGCGTTGCGGGCATGACACAACCCCATATGAAACAGCAGCACTCCTTGCCACTCTGGGTTATTACTATTTTTGAAGAATTCCCAGCTCTGCTGATAATGCTCCTTAGCACTGCCCATCCGATAGTTAGCATAATCCTCTCTACCCAGAACAAATTGCAGACCAGCTTCCAGCTCTGGAGACAGGCTCTGAGCTCGATTTTCCAACGCTTTTTTAGCTAATTTGATTTCTGAGCAATAGTCAGCACCAAGGATATCGGCATTGGACTGAAACTGACTAGAGTCAGCATTCAACACTGCCGTAAATAACTGCTCTACACTTTGCTCAAGAAACTCGATCGGTTCATTAGGAGTCATCGCAAAGTTAATGGGTACACCCGCCCAACTCCTGAAATCGGGGGCTAGCTTTGCCAGCTTTTGCTCCCCTTCATCGTTGAGCCACAACACCAGGGAGAAGAAAAAACTTTTCTTGAACTCATCTCGTACCTGATTAGTGGCTCTGAGGAAGTCATCCAGGGCAATTACAGACTCTAAACCAGAGACTATCAAAGTAGGCGGTTGATTGTCCTTTATTTCTTCCTGGATAGCGGTGTAAAGGTTTTTTGCCGACTTAGGCAGCTCCAATTCTCGAATCTGAGTTGATGATTGCTCTCGCAGCCGTAACATAATCTGCTGTTGCAGCTTGGTATAGTTACATAGCACTAAGATTAGGGTAAAACGCCCCCCACTGGTATAAGTGATCGCTCGTGTTAACTTCTTCAACGAGCGCTCGTTGTTTGTAGCAATATCTTCAGCTTGGTATTGTTTCCAGTCGCTACTCATGCGTAAAAATATAAAATAAAGGAAGATGTACCTCTATTTTCGCCTTAAGAGTCGATGACCCAGTAAGCGATGTGTAACCCCTAGCTAGCTGCGGCCAGTGAAACTAAGCTCTAAGTTCCAGTATTTTCTAGATGCTTATAACTTAGCAAGTAAAGTAGCTTGTTGGCGAGATAATCTAGTGAGGTCATACCAAATCCGGGTTAACTACCCCCTTTTTGAAGGTAGCAGGGAACTTCGGATCAGGGAACGGGGAACAGGGAACGGGAAACAGGGAGCAGGGGAAGAAAAAGACAGAAATCTTCCCTTGGGTGGTCTCCCCGTCTTTTGGTATGATCAACTAATCAAAAGATTTGTCAGTCGATCAGGATAGTCAAGACAAAGAGAAAAAATTTCCATGCTGTTAAAGTCCACCACCCGTCATATTCGGCTTTATGCTGCCGAAGTCAAGAATAACGAACTGGTTAAGAGTGACAGTGTCTTAACCTTGGATGTCGATCCAGATAATGAATTAAATTGGGACGAAGATGCTTTGCAGAAGGTCTACCGCAAATTTGATGAGTTAGTTGAATCGAGCAGTGACCAGGATTTGACAGAATACAATCTTCGTCGGATCGGTTCTGACTTAGAGCATTTTATCCGCTCACTCTTGCAGAGTGGTCAAATCAGTTATAATCTTGGTAGTCGAGTTCTCAACTACAGTATGGGACTGCCACGAGTAGATAGCCCTGCTGATAAAGGTAAATATCAGTAATGTAGTTACACCAACTCAGATCAGATAGTCTTTTCCTCTTAAGAAGCAGATATTGTCCCCGCAAAAGCCTCTAAACCCTTGGAATTATAAACCTTGGTGGTGCCAACCTTGGTCAATATTACTCACTGGGATGCTGCTGGTGAGCGGTAGCTGGGTACTGACAAAAACAGTCTGGGTAACTATTTTTGTCTCTCTGCCGATTTTAGCTTGGTGGACATACTTTCTTGTCCTTTGGCCAAGACTGATTAGAGAAAGCGGCATATTAGCTCCTGAGCACCAGTCTGCTGAAGATTCTTCGGCCAGCCAGAAGAATAACCACCAGCAGGATCAATCAATTTAAACTCAGACGCTAAAATTTGTGAATAATACTATTATATGGGCTCTCCAGGATCAGTGAAATTTCAGTTAAATTTATGATAGGGCTGAGTTAAATTTTATGATAGCGCTGAGTGCCACTCCTAGCACCAATTCGTCGATCGCCCCATGGAGCGAATAATTGGCATGAAAAATTCTGTGGTAAAGATCCAATGCTCAAATCCTAAGTGTCAGGCATCCAATCCCCAAAACAATAAGTTTTGTTGCAAATGCCGCATGCCAATAGTTAAGTGCTATCTGTGGGCGATGGGAAAGGGGATAAAAGCCGATAGAGTTGGGAAGTTGATTGACGATCGCTATCTATTGAAACAGCAGCAAATTGTTCTGGATACTAAACCGGGACTCCAACCCCAAATACCGACGGAAATTCCCAACAGCATTACTCCTTATCTGAAGCTGTTCCCCTATCGGCTACATATTCCCCAAGTCTACGGACAGTTGAAGAGTCCAGAAAACCAACCTGGTTCCGAAATCTGGTTACTAGAATACGGCACAGTACCCACCGACAGTTCAGGAGAATTGAAGTACCCAGAGTTATTGCCAGAACTAACCCAGGTTTGGCAAAAAGCAACAGCCTTACGACAGCTAAACTGGTTATGGCAAATGGCCCGACTGTGGCAACCGCTTCAAAGTAAAAGTGTAGCTTCGAGCTTGCTGAATCCGTCACTGTTGAGAGTCAATGGTGGAATTATTCAGTTACTAGAATTGCATCCTGATGAACAACCTTGCAGTTTAAGGCAGTTGGGTCAGTTATGGTCAGGTTGGGTAGCTAACTCATCAGCTAGTATTACTAAATTTTTGCAACAACTTTGTGGGCGTCTCAAAACAAGACAAATCAGTCAGCCAGAGCAACTGCTGGCTATTCTAGATCAAGGGATGCTTCATTGCGGGCGATCGCAACAGCGCACTTATCAGATTTTCACCTGTACCGACCCTGGACCAACCCGCGATCACAACGAAGATGCCTGTTACCCGTCCAGTGGCAAACTGGTCAGCTCTTCAGGTGATGGGAACAGCTTAGCAATTGTCTGTGATGGCATTGGGGGAATGGATTGCGGGGAGATAGCCTCCCAAGTGGCAATTGATAACCTGCTCAAGGAAGTGAAGAATCTCTCATTTGACTCAGAGCAGTGGAACCCAATCCTTAACACCAAGAAGTTAGAACGCTCCATCTGCGCTGTTAACGATACCATCAGCTCCCGCAACGACAGTGAAAAGCGCCAAGATCGGCAACGCATGGGCACAACCCTGGTGATGACTCTAGCCCATGCCCATGAACTGTATCTCACCCATGTGGGAGATTCTCGCATTTACTGGGTTACTCCCACAGGCTGTCATCAAGTCACTGTTGATGACGATCTGGCTTCCAGGGAAGTGCGATTGGGTTATGCTCTCTATCGGGATGCTATAAAATATCCCACCTCTGGTGCTCTAGTTCAGGCTTTGGGGATCGAGTCATCAGCAAACCTGCATCCCACGGTACAGCGCTTGATCCTAGATGAGGACTGCGTTTTCCTGCTCTGTTCCGATGGTCTCAGTGACTTTGATCGGGTGGAGCAATACTGGGAAAGCAAGATTCTACCGATTCTCAAGGGTGAGACTGATGTAGCCTCTTGTGCAAAGCAATTGCTCCAAATTGCCAACCAGAAAAATGGTCACGATAATGTTACGGTTGCCCTAGTCTACTGTCAGGTGCAGCCCACACAGGAGGCTGAGGCAAATATCCTAGAATGGTCTGAAATCGAATCTTTAGTTCCTCCCTTACCCAGTCAAACGCCAACAGAGGCGGTTGAAGAGACATCTTCCCAGGTGCCAACAACCCCATCTTCCCAGATGCCAACCCGGCAGTTGCCCCCCCAGAAGCCACCGCAGCGTCCCTGGGCATTATTATTAACAATAGCAATCTTACTACTAGGGGGGTTGTGCTATCTGTCCTATAGGTTATTTTTAGAAGAAATCAACAGCCAGATCGATAAGCTGAGGAAGCGTTCTCCAGTATCAACTCTGGTGACTCCCTCTCCTTCTGCTAGCCCTAAGCCTGTTTTAGAAGAGGGGAAAGTAATTAAAATCCAAGGGGCGATCGCACTGCGACCTGTGGCTAACCAAGATATAGAAAATCAGGACGGTGTTGGGGAAGTTCCAGGAAAAAGTATCCTCAAAGTTATGAAGGAAGAGTCGGATTCTCCTTTGCTGCTGTTGCAAGTTTGTCAGCTAGCTAAGAAGGATAATTCCGAACCAGCCAATGGAGAAACCTTAACATTACCCCCAGAGGGATTCCAAGGATGGATTGAGAAAGAGGAGATTGAACGGGTGAGATTCGCCAATGTTTCCCTCTCTCATAAAGAATTGGGTAAATGTGCTGAGTAGGTGGACAATAATAACCGTAGGGTGGGCATTGCCGACCAAAAACTTGTAACTCGTGCACAGGAAGAATTATGGGCAATACCCACCTACAATTTAGCATTGTTTATTTATGTCCACTTACTTACGCCAACTCCCTCTAAATAGCAATAACTTCTAACATATAACTGAAGCGTTAAGGAAAAAAATGAAAACAGTGAGATGATGAGTCAAGTAAGAGAATTGTTATTTCACAGTTCATACATTATCAATAGGGTTTTGGAATGTCTGTAGGGGAGAATCTCTGCCTCAGTCTAGCGATCGCTCGTCTGACTACAGCAGGAACGGAAAATTTTGCCATCTGGGTGCTCAAATCCCCTTATCCGGGGGGTTACGTGCACCATGACTGTATCTGGTACCCAGCCTTAACCCAGAAGTGGCTAGCATGGCAGGAAATGTTTTCCTTGGAAAGAGTACCTCATATACCAATTGTTCATTCTTCCACCTCCAACTCTACCCCAGAGAAGGACATCACTTTTCCCAGTGCTGGGGGGGGTTATGGAGGGAGACTGATGCAGGATTTGGGCATTAGTCTTTGGAATTGGCTGTTTGATGGTCCGATTCGCCATAGTTTCGATCAAAGTCAGGGTATTGCTATGGGGCAAAATCAACCCCTACGGCTGCGATTAGACATTCGCGACCCCAATTTGATTCCTTTGCCTTGGGAAATTATGCAACCTGAGGCAGGAAAACAGGCAATTTCCCTTAATCAACAACTCCTATTTAGTCGCACTACCAGTAACGTTGACCCTTTAAGCCTTCAGCAGCCTCAGGAAGCCTTAAACATCTTGCTGGTTTTAGGGGAAGATGTGAAGCAGTATGGGTCGCGAGAGAAGGATTTAGCCCCCGAAGGCCTGGAAACAACCCCAGACTTAAGCATAATACCTCCTTCTAAAGTTTTGCAGCTACAAGCAGAAGCTGCTACCTTAGCGAAAGTGATTGAACAAAGCTCACTATCGGATGCCTCCCTTAACAGATTTGCTTTCTCAGTTTCTCCCCGAGTCGATACCCTCGTGCAACCAAACCCAACCCAACTAATCGACGCCCTGGAAACTGGTATTTACAATGTTCTATTTTATGCGGGTCATGGGGAACCAGCCCCAGACGGAGGTTTGCTATTTTTGCGACCTGATGCCATCATTAACGGTACGGAATTGGCTCAGGTTCTGGTTCGCAATCAGGTGACATTGGCTGTGTTTAATGCTTGTTGGGGGGCACAACCAGATCGGCTCCAGGCACAGACCATTGAGCGCAGTAGTCTGGCAGAAGTGCTGATTCATCATGGGGTGCCAGCAGTTTTGGGAATGCGGGACTCGATTGCGGATCGGGAAGCATTGAGCTTTATTCAAACCTTCACCAAAGCCCTCTCTGAAAGAATGCCGGTCGATCGAGCTGTGGCGCTGGCAAGACAACAGTTATTAACTCTCTACAAGTTCAACCAACCGGCTTGGACTTTGCCTATTCTCTATATGCATCCAGATTTTGATGGGCAATTGATTCAACCCTTCGATGAGGGACTCACACAACTTCCGGTGATGCCACCTAGCGAGAGAAAAAAATCTTTGCCAGTTGCCTATATTCGTTCCCTAGATGAAAAGGACAAGGTGTGGCGCATTCAAGGTGGGCTAATGCGAGTCGGACGTCGTAGGGAAAATGATTTGGTGATTCAGGAACGGTGGGTGAGCCAAAAACATGCAGAAATTCTATGTCGAGAAACCTTGTCGGAGCCAGAGTGTGAGCATAGCTACTTTCTCCGAGATTTTTCTCGCTTTGGTACGTTAATTTATAGTTCTAGTGGGTGGCAAAAAATCCATCATCAGGAGGTTCCTTTACAATCTGGTGTCAAGCTCAAGTTTGGCAGCGCCTATGGTCAAACTCTGGAGTTTGTTATTGAGTCCCATTGACACTAACCATGTCTAAAGAGCAGGGGTCTTCAGTCCACGCCCTCACACTCCCCCGATTTTCTGATAAATGGGTACAATGTTTTCTTAGCCATTGTCTAATCTGGCCAGTGTTGCTACATTTATGATTAGGATGAAAATCGAAAAGTTCCCTGAGCAGATTAAGTAGTCAGACAAAAATAAACTTCCCTGTGTTAAGAAAAATTAAGGTAGAGGGGGCGAGGCTCAAATGGGGAGCATCCCATTTTCGATATTATTTATTTCATTTCAATCCCTGATAGGGATTAGGACAAAACCTCACCTCCCCATAGGGAGTGTAAACCCTTATTCAGATTAAGTCAATAGTCTGCTTAACCCTCATCTAAATATGTCCTAACCTGCCATCGTATTGCTATAACAGTTTTTGACAGATATTTTTCATCTAAACCAAGCAGGCGAAAAAATATGTGAATTGCTCCGGAACTTGAGACGATGGCACTGTAGCTACCAATACCTAAGTCAATATATCAGAACCCCTAGGAGCAGTAGAATGGCTAATCAACCAATTCGTTATGAAGAGTCCAAAGAAGCTCTGAATAAATTCTCCGAAGAAATAAGAGAGGTTCCCCTGCAGGAGGAGGCTCTCTATGAAGAGTCACAAGAAGCTCTCAACAAATTTTCCGAAGAATTCCTAGAAGCTCTTTTACAGGAAGAGGCTATCTATCCCTGGAATCCGGCTGAACCAGAAGCAGAAGCTTATTTTGCTGAGCTTGAGCAGAATTTTTCTCTCGCAGACTGGTCAGACTCAGAAGAAATTGCCCCGCGAGCCGAAACTTTATTTTCCCACCTGCACCAATGCTGGGCATCCTCTACTATTTCTAGGGTTAAGAAATCTTTATTCGAGCAGTTTGGCGATTTTGTGCCTTCGGAGTGGTTGGAGTTGATCGCCGCTCAGGCTGAACAAATTGTTTCGGCTAATCTTTCTCCTTTACAACAATTGGTACAATGTGTCAAGCCCCTGCTGGAAAACTGGGCAGAAGAAGACTTACAGGTGTTTGCCCGTCCTCTAGTTTACGCCATGCGGGGTAACACTTTCGTGCGACAAGCACAGTGGGATGAGCTGTCCTCCATTGAAAAGGTACGGGTAAGCATGGCGATCGCTCAGTATGCCTTTAGCCAACTGCAAGCAGAAAAGCGAGAAGCGTCATGAACCCGTTAAGAATTATTATAAAAACGAGTGGCGAAATTCTGCGATCGCGTCGGTGATAACGCCCTTGCCTTGAGAATAGCTGCTGCTAAAAAAGCATAGGAAATTCCCCCCACTGCTGCTAACAAGAAATTGTTATAAAAGCCAGTAGTATTCCACAACGCATGTAGGAAAGAAGCAGTCAAATAGCCAACCAGTAAAATCCGCCAGCGCTTACTGGGCTTGAGTACACTCAGCCCGATGAAATAGCCCAGATAGCCACTGTAAGCCATGTGTCCGGCAACTGAACCTAAAATGCGTGGAATTAGCAGTTGTAGCCCCAGCAGTTGACCAGTACCTTCTCCTGCCTGGAGAGTGACATTATTAATAATATCTGGAACATATTGACCCAAAGTTTCCAACAGGGTAAATCCCACGGCTGAAGCCGTCCCCAAGAGAATGGCATCCAGGGGTTCACAAACACCGATACGTTCTCGCCAGGGAGAGGACAGCCTGCTGCCAATGAAATATGCCCCTAGCACTGGTAAGGCTTTGAGTAACTCCTCCATGAGCCCCGCGCCAAAAAACATACTGATTAATAAGCCGAAGAAATTCACCTGCTCCCTCGAACTCGGCAGATTTCCAGGCAAAATATCCCGAAAAACAAATATAAATAACGGCAACAGGGGACTGAGCAAAATCACAACCGTAGCCAACCCTGAGCCAAAGAGAACCCACCAGGGCTTGGGCTTACCGCACAGTCGATAAACATAGTAATAAGCAGCTCCAGCTAAATAGCCTGCCAGCAAGAGGTTAAAGGCCACTGGCTTCCCCACCGAGGCAAACATTAAGACCACAAAAATTACCGTGAAAATACCCGGAACTAAGTAAGCTTTTTTGCTTAAATCCCGTCCCGTTGAAGCGATGGGAAAGAGCTGGGTAAAAGTCAGCGAATCCGGCTGGCGCGATGTTGACGATCGCGGTGGAGCAGTTTGCTCATTGTTTTGGTTTTGATACTCAATAATAAATTCTGGACCATTATGACCAAGGGCGATGCGATCGCCAGATTGCAAAATCTGCCACTGGTGCAAGCGTTGCCCATTGACATAGGTGCCGTTGGCACTATTAAGATCGCATATTTCCCAATAAAAACCCACTCCCTCTGCTGGGGGACGAATTACCGCATGGCGTCGCGAGACGCCGGTATACACATGGGGATCTAAAGATACTTGGCAGCTATGATCGCGCCCAATTACGATTTCCTGAATTCCAGTGAAGCGATAAGGGGGTATAAGTTTCCCTGCCACCCCACCGGTTGATAGTTGCCGCAACAATACAACGTTTTCTACCATTTGTCTAAACTGCTTTGTCAATTTGTCATTTGTCAAAAGTCCTTTGTCCACTAACACTTAATGACTAATGACTCATGACTAATGACAATTATTAATTATTTCTGATTCGCTCTGGCGTCAACAACAGCAGCCCAAAACAGAAATCCAGTCAAGGGAATGCTCCCAGCCAGGATAATCCCTGTCGTCAAGCTACCTAGTTCCGGGGTTCCGGAAGAAAGTTCAAAAACTGAACCGACTGCGGCGATCGCTGCAATACAGGACCCCAATAACAATACACCACTTTTTGCTGTCACTCTAATTACTCCTCTGACTTCTTAAGCAACGGGTTTAACTGCTTGGATTGAGAAGCCTTGCTTTTTAAGCTCTTCAGTTAAAGCTAAACCGTTTTCCACTCGATCGACAAACAGAACACCCTTAAGGTGATCCATTTCATGTTGGATAGCACGAGCCAAGAGTCCTGAGGCTTTTAATTTACGGGGACGACCATGCTCGTCTTTGAACCCCACTTCAATTGCTCTTGGGCGAGTGACCTCCATATAAACACCGGGAATGCTCAGACAGCCTTCTTCTGCATCGCACAAGTCATGGCTGTGGCTTTTGATTTTAGGATTAATCAAGACTAGGGGAGGATTGGCAGGATTGTCAGGTTCGCAGTCGATGACAATCAATTGTTTATTCACTGCCACTTGAGGAGCAGCCAAGCCAATGCCATCAGCACTGTACATGGTTTGGAGCATCTCTGTTGCCAACTTGCGCACATCCTCGTCTACCCTAGCAATGCGTCTAGCAGGCTGACGCAGGACGCGATCGCCCAGATAATGAATTTCCAAGGGCGGCTTTTCTAACTTTTGCTTTTCTACAGCAACTAAAGAAGTCATGGAATTGTCAGGCGTAAATACGATTACTAGGTTTTCCTCAATCTTAACTGATAGACTATAGGAATAATTGCTTGCCCAATCCCTAATCTCCAATTGAGTGCGATCTAATCTCATGGCAATTGAGCAACTGCGACGCGTACCATTTTTGAACCAACTGTGGCAGCGTCTAGAAGCGATGCCGCCGCCAAAGACGGAAGAATCGATTCTGCTGCGGGTGCTAGTGCAAGGGCTAGTGATTGTAGGAATTATTGCCACCGACATCGTTGCACAGATGCAGATGAGCTTTTGGGCAGTGCCTCTGAGTATTGTTGGTGCAACTTGGAGTTGGTATCGGCGAAGGGAGCGCAATGTAACGGTCAAATTTTTGATCGCCATTGGGATGTTAGTGGCGATGTTCGCTTTCTTCGGAAATTTATTCGCTAATTTGAACGATACGCGGCTGGTGCTGGCTGAATTGTTGGTTCAACTGCAAGTCCTCCACAGCTTTGATTTACCCAGGCGTAAGGATTTGGGTTATTCAATGGTGATTGGGCTAATTCTGCTGGGGGTGGCTGGCACCGTCTCTCAGACTTTAGCTTTTGCCCCTTTCTTACTTATTTTTTTAGCCATCGCCCTTCCGACTTTAGTCCTAGACTACCGCTCGCGCTTGGGTTTAGAGAGTATCGATGCAGTCTTCCGTCGTCGTCAGTCAAGGAGGCTCCCTAGAAGCGATCGCCCGTCTGCCCTCAACTACTCACCCCTTTCTCCCCAGCGTCTCAGTTTATTCCTTTTAATCATTTTGATACTGGGGCTGACCATTTTTGCCCTGATGCCCCGCTTCCCCGGCTATCAGCTACAAACCTTCCCCGTAAGTAGCCCAATTGATGTGGAAAATCAGGGTTTCGATCTTCAAAACAGTGGCATTGTCAATCCGGGTTACGTGGGAGAAGGTTCCGAAGGTAGTAGCAGCGATGTGGGGGAAGGTCTAGCAGAAGGCCCGGGTAAAATTGATGATACATTTTACTACGGCTTCAATAGTAAGATGAACCAGAACCTGCGGGGGCAAATGAAACGCAAAGTGGTGATGCGGGTGCGTTCCCAAGCGCCAGGATTCTGGCGGGTTATGGCATTTGACCGCTACAAAGGACAGGGTTGGGAAATCTCTCGCAATGAGAAACTGATCAATATCAAGCGTCCAAATTGGTCTTACCGATTTTTTATCTCCCAACCGCAGCCCACGAATAGAACTAAAAAGGTAATTCAGAGTTACACAGCCGTTTCAAACTTGCCGAATCTAATTCCCGCTCTCTCTTATCCCAAATACCTATATTTCCCCACTAAAGAAGTAGCAATCGACCCGGAAGGCAGCTTGAGAGCGCCCCTAGGTTTGCTTGAGGGATTGACTTACACCGTAATTTCCGAAGTGCCTTACCGCGATCGCACTCTCCTGGGAGAGGCACCAGAAAACTATTCCGAAGGTATCAAAACCCAATATCTGCAAATTCCCCCAGAAATTGCTGAGGAGGTACGGCAAAAGGCAGAAGAACTTTTAGCCAAATCGCCGAAACCAATCACCTCTGCTTATGAAAAAGCCCTGTTTCTCGCCCAAGCTATCAAGCAAAACTACGGGATTCAACCGGATCTTCCCTTTTTCGATAAGGACGAGGATTTAGTCGAAGCCTTTCTCTTTCACTACGAAGGCGGCTATCCCGATCACTTCTCCACCGTCTTAACCGTGATGCTGCGTTCCATTGGCATTCCGGCGCGGCTGGCAGTTGGCTTTGCTCCTGGTCAGTTTAATCCCTTCACCGGGTACTATATTGTCCACAATACAGATGCTTATGCTTTGACTGAGGTATATATCCCCCGATATGGCTGGTTTTCTTTCGATCCCATTCCTGGTCACGAATTGATTCCCCCTTCCTTTGAAGAATCCCAAACTTTCGGTGTTTTGCGACAGTTTTGGAATTGGGTTGCTGGTTGGTTGCCTTCCCCTGTGACCAGTTTTATTAGTAACCTGTGGAGTGAGATAATTGGGGTATTTTTTCGGATAATTGCCTGGTTGTGGCGGTTTTTCTCTGGCAGTTTGGTAGGCTTATTTACGGGTTTGATGACGGCGATCGCTCTGGGCTTCTTGGGTTGGTTAGGATGGAACCAGATGCAAAGTTGGGGTTATCGCCGTCGCCTTGCCAAGTTAGCACCGATAGAAAGGGTTTATCAGCAAATGCTGGGGGTTTTAAAAGCGAAAGGGTATCCTAAGCATCCAGCTCAGACCCCTTTAGAGTATGCTCAAATATCCCGTCAACATTACCAAGTTGCTGCTGCTGAGATTATTGAGGAAATTTCCCAGGCTTATGTTTGCTGGCGTTATGGAGAGAAAATGCCTAATATTAATTATCTGCAGCAGCAATTAAAGGCACTGATTCGTAGCATGAGGAGGTTAAGTTAAATGACACTGACTTTTCCAGTATAGCAAGGTTACTCTTATCCCGTTTTCCTAACAATGCTAGATTAATTGGTTTATTTGCTACTCTCAATAATGCTCTCTTGTTCGTATTGTCAGAGTTTCTGGGACGAGTGTTAGAGAGTAAAATATTAGTGCGTAGAGCGATCGCTATCCTAGAGGACTTACAATGACACAGCCATATTTAACTGAGGAGCAAGAGGCAAAATTAGCAGAGGCTCTAGAAATTGCTAGACTGTTTGAACAGAAAGCTAAAGAACTGAGCGATCTGGGAGATGCTTTTGCTCAGAAATGGGAAAAACGTCTGCGTGAAGTGAACCAAGCTCCCACTATACCGTAGGCGTAGGCGAAGCCTTCTCGTAGAGTAGCCTTCCCGTAGGGCGAAGCCCTTCTCGAAGAGTAGGGTAAGTTAGTGTGAGAGGAATGGGCGCGACCTTCACAAGTAAAAAGTAAAAAGAAATACCTTCTTTTGCCTTTTTACTTTTTACTTTTGCCTTTTTGGTGACTAGGGATTGGTGTTGTTCCAAATTACTCTTATAAGACATACTATGTCTGAGCCTATATATGTTCAATTAATGTGGGAAGATCCAATGACAGGCGAGTTAGAGCAACCGATTTTAGTTGCACCGATCGCCCTTGGTCGAAAAATAGACCAGATGCCTGAGCAATTGGGGGAACAGCCGATCTCCCATTTAGAGTTAGTCCACAAGCGAATCTCTCGGTTTCACGCCCTAATTACAGTGGCTAATCAGCAAATGTACGTCACCGACAAAAGCTCTAATGGGACATTTCTCAATGGACGACTGATTGGGAAAGGCAGTCAGCCTTTTTCTAGCAAGGACACTCTGAGGATTGGACCTTACAAAATTACTGCGACCTTGGTAGGAGATAATGATGAAAATGCCACCGAATTAAACAGCGATAGGCTCAATTTATTTCGGTCAGCTAACCGGATTCAAAAAAACACTTTGCCGATCTGGTTAATTGGTGTGTTAGTGTTGCTTTTGATGAGCATCGGGGCTTGGCTATTGGTAAGTACGCTACTGAAACATTCCCGTCCCCAGGTTCCGGCAAAGCCAATACCGAGTAGTAGTACCATTATCGTTGATGGATACCACACATGACTAAATCTATGGTTTATAATAATGTCAAGAGAGACCAGAAAATAAATATGAGCCAAAAACTGCGCAAAAAAGTGCCTCTTGGTAGCTCTATTTTTCCCGATCAACTTAGCCTTTCCAAAGAAGAAATAGCCAGACGCAAGGCTGAAAGTGAAGAATTTGCCCAGCGTTGCCAGAATATTTTTGATCGAGTTGCCCCTGAATTAATTGCCAAGCATTACGGTTGGTCGATTCACATTGAACCAGAAAGTGGTGACTATTTCATTGACCCCGATCCAGAAGTTTCTTTCCAAAAAGCTAAGCAGAAACACTCTACAGCAATGATAATGGAAATGTGCCTGAATGAAACAGGAACTTGCGGCAGAATATGATTCAAGGATATTTTTGCAGCAAGGGCGAGCTATTTTTCGAAATTGATTTAATTGCTGCCGATGGTTCGGTAATTACAGTTAATGCAATGCTGTTCCCTGATCCGAAGTTCCCTCTCTAGAATCCTCTGATAAAGCATACTATGTCTGAGCCTATATATGTTCAATTAATGTGGGAAGATCCAATGACGGGCGAGTTAAAGCAACCGATTTTAGCTGCGCCGATCGCCCTTGGTCGAAAAATAGACCAGATGCCTGAGCAATTGGGGGAACAGTTTGTCTCCCGTTTAGAGTTAGAGCACAAGCGAATCTCTCGGTTTCACGCCCTGATTACGGTGGCTAATCAGCAAATGTACGTCACTGACAAAAGCTCTAATGGGACATTTCTCAATGGACGACTGATTGGGAAAGGCAGTCAGCCTTTTTCTAGCAAGGATACTCTGAGGATTGGGCATTACAAAATTACTGCGACCTTGATAGGAGAGAAGGATGAAAATGCCACCGAATTAAACCGCGAGCCGATTAATTTCTCTTTGTCAGCTAATCGGATTCAAAAAAACACTTTGCCGATCTGGTTAATTGGTGTGTTAGTGTTGTTTTTGATGAGTCTCGGAGCTTGGTTGTTAGTAAGTACCCTGCTGAAATATTCCCGTCCCCAGGTTCCGGCAAAGCCAATACCGAGTAGTAGTACCATTATCGTTGATGAATGCCACACATGACTAAATCAACGTCTCGCCGATGCCAGCGACTCTGGGCGCTGGTGTTGCTTGGAATCCTCACTCTGCTGCTGACTTTGAACCCAATTCCCAGTACGGCGCAGACTTCCGGGGCTAACCCCATGGAGAGGGCTGACGTCGTTGTGGATGGTAAAGTCTTGTTTAAGGTGGGTGATTTCGGCAGGTTTACTGCCGCTGAGCGGGCTGAGATTATCAACGAAGCTCTAGAACAAGAGGTGCGCTCCCCTAAACCAGTCAAGATTGAAGTTGTCCAGGTGAACCAGCAGACGATAATTCGCAATCGGACAACTGAGCGCCATCTGCTCGCCGTCACTAGGGCGGATGTCATTTCCGCCTCTAGTACAGTCAATCAAGCACTCGTCTGGCGGGAGCTTCTACAAGCAGCACTGCGACAGGGACAGTTAGAGCGAACCCCCACCTATTTCCGTCAGGGATGGCTTTTTAGTATTGGGGTGGTGTTAGGAGCGATCGCTTTTCATCTGAGTCTAAGATTCCTGGGAAAATTAGGCTCCCGCCAACTGACTCGCTTACTGAGCAATCCTGCTTCCCAACTCTACCCTTGGGAGCAATCAGCAAGATTATTTTGGCAGCTAGCGCTACTGGGTTTGCAAGTCGGTCTGTGGATTGCAGTTTGCTTTTACATTACCGATATCTTTCCTGATATCCGAAGCTGGCGCTATAAGCTGTTCGACTTGCTCACTTCCCAGATTTTTAGTCTGGGCAACAGCAACTATTCTGCCCTGGGACTACTGCTGCTGCTGGCTTTCACCATTGGGCTGTGGTTTGCTGTCAGGGGGCTCACACTGCTGTTTAAGTTTTACATTTTGAGTAGGACTGGGGCTGATACAGGACTACAAGAAGTCGTTGCTATTCTTGCTCAGTACATCCTCACCTTCCTTGGTTTGATTGTGCTGTGGCAAATCTGGGGACTGGATGTGGGGGCCCTCGCTATTATCGCCAGTGTCTTCGGTGTGGGGATTGGCTTTGGTTTACAGAACATTGCCAACAACTTTATCAGTGGTTTAATTATTACCCTGGAACGACCGATTCAGGTGGGGGATTTTATTAATGTGGGAAACCTAGTGGGGAATGTGCGGCGCATTGGGGCACGCAGCACGGAGATTCAAACCCTGGATCAGGTGTCAATTATTGTGCCTAACTCCCGTTTTTTGGAGAGTGAGGTGATCAATTGGACTCACAGTGATCCGGTTTCTCGCCTGCAAATTCCTGTGGGAGTTGCTTATGGCTCTGATGTGAAGAAAGTGAAGGCAGCGCTGCTAGAAGCTGCCAAGAGTCACCCGGATGTGCTGATTACGCCTCGCCCCCAGGTTTGGTTCCAGAAATTTGGAGACAGTTCCCTTGACTTTAATCTGTTGGTTTGGACTGGGGAACCGAAAAAGCAGTTTAAGCTCAAGAGTGACCTCAACTATCGCATTGAGATGAGTCTGCGTCGCTATGGCGTAGAAGTGCCGTTTCCTCAGCGGGACCTTCATCTGCGATCGCCTCAGCTAGACCAGTTGATCTCCGCTTTGCTCATCAAGCAAGGGCTGACGCTTCCAGACAAGGAGAGTCAACAAGGCGATGGCTTAGAGCCATCTTTAACTATGCCTTCGGAAGAAGAACTGTCCGATGAGTTTTTAGAACCCTTAGAGGATAGGCTGAGTGATTCAGAGATTGAGGAATTAGTCACTGTAATGCGGGGGGAAGGGGGGCTAGAGATTAAGGACCGACGCTATCGCCTAAATGTTTATCCAGCTTGCTTTGTTGGTTCAGAGGCGGTTGACTGGCTGGTGCAAAAGAAAACCTGTACGCGGGAAGAAGCAATTGAGCTGGGGCAAATTTTGATTGAGCGGGGCATTATTCATCATGTTGTGGATCAACATCATTTCAAGGATGCTTACTTGTTCTACCGTTTTTATGCTGATGAAACAGCTGTTTGACCGCTTATGCTATTGGGAAGTTAGCGCTGCCGTTCTGCGGAGCAGCGTCGCGCTGCGCTACTCTGGGACGCGCTGCGTAGCAGGGGCGAAGCCTAGTCTAGCCTAGTCTAGCCTAGTCTAGCCTAGACTAGGCACAGCGGAGCTGACCGCTTGTCTTCTTCTCATCTATGCACATTTTGGCTTCTCTGTCAATGCGTAATATGGAGTAGGGAACAGGGAACAGGGAATAGGGAACAGAGAATAGGGAATAGGGAATAGGGAATAGGGAATAGGTAATGGAGAATAGGGAATGGAGAATAGGGAATGGGGAATAGGTAATGGGGAATGAGGAATAGGGAATGTAGCAGTCCATTATGAGTCGTTCCCCTGCTCCCGGGAGCTCCCCCTACTCCCCCTGCTCCCGGAAGCTCCCGGGAGCTCTCATCACGTTCCCCGTTCCCCGATCCGAAGTTCCCCGATCCGAAGTTCCCCGTTCCCTTTTGATTACTGTCCCGGCTTAAGTGGATAGCCTCAAAAAGAGTTCAGAAAGTCTTGACAGAATAAGGAAAGCTTAAACTACCTCTCAGCCTAAACTCATTGTTCTGAGATTCAATAGCCAGTAGACTGACGGCATGGTGATCGCGCCCCTAGGTAACAAAAGTTTAATACAAGGTAGGTAGAAACGTGGCAGTTGATTATGATGTAGTAATCATTGGCGGTGGTTCTGGAGGATTAGTTGTTGCCAGTGCAGCTGCCCAATTGAAAGCCAAAGTCGCTCTAGTAGAAAAAGATCGTCTTGGCGGAGATTGTCTCTGGTATGGCTGCGTTCCAAGCAAATCCCTGATTCATGCCGCCAGAATCGCCTACGAAGTCAAACACAGCTCCCGTTTTGGTATTTATACCAATCCTCCCGAAATTAAATTTGCCGAAGCTAATGGTCATGTGGAAAAGGTAATCGCTACTATTCAACCCCACGACTCCCCAGAGAGATTTGAAGGCTTAGGAGTTGAAGTCATTTTCGGTTCTGGTAAATTCATCGATAAGCAAACTTTTGAGGTCAATGGACGGCAGCTAAAAGCCCGTGCCTTTGTAGTCTCTACTGGTTCTCGCCCCGCAATTCCCCCAGTTCCCGGACTCAAAGAAGCTGGCTATCTCACCAACGAACAAGTTTTTTCTCTCAAAGAACGTCCCGACTCCCTCGCCGTGATCGGTGCTGGACCTATCGGCTGTGAGTTGGGACAATCTTTTCACCGCCTAGGGGCAGAGGTAACCCTTGTTGCCAGCCGGGATCAGCTCATGCCTAAAGAAGACCCAGAAGCCGCCAAGGTGGTGGAAAAGCAGTTTGAATCCGAGGGCATTCGCATTCTCAAAAAAGCAAGAGCAGAAAGAGTTGAAGTTATCGATGGCAAAAAGTGCCTCTGGGCAGGGGGCGAGAAAATTGTTGTCGATGAAATCTTAGTTTCAGCAGGGCGCACCCCCAATCTTGATTCCCTGAACCTGGAAGCGGCGGGTGTTGAATATGACAAAAAAGGAATTAAAGTTAATCAAAAACTGCAAACCACCAATGGCCGCATCTACGGCTGTGGCGATGTGATTGGCGGTTATCAGTTTACCCACGTTGCGGGCTATGAAGCCGGTGTAGTAATTCAAAATGCTTTATTCTTCCCCACGAAAAAAGCCGACTATCGGGTGATTCCTTGGGCAACCTTCACAGAGCCAGAGTTAGCTCGTGTCGGCTTGACTGAGAAGCAAGCAAGAGACCGCTATGGCGATGATATCTATGTCCTCAAGCAGGATTTTGCTGGGGTTGATCGCGCCCAGGCAGAAGCGGCAGCCAGTGGATTTGCCAAAATTATCACCCGCAATAATGGAGAGATTCTCGGTGCCCATCTGGTTGGACCTTCAGCGGGGGAGCTAATTCACGAAATTGTTTTAGCCATGTCCAATAAGCTTAAAGTTTCTGCCCTAACTGGGATGATTCATATCTACCCCACCCTGGCAGAAGTCAATAGTAAGGCAGCACTCGGACTTACTAAGCAAAAATATGCCAAAAACCAAGGGCTGCAAAACTTTTTGACGAAGTTCTTTAACTTCCGTCGTTCTTTGTCATGAGTTGAGTAACTTAACAACTACCCAATCCAAGATCCAACATCGAATAAGTTATCCTAGAAAGGCTAGGCGAGGGGAGTGAAAGTCAGCCAATGTCTTGGATATTATCCGGATCCTTGAGTGTAGAAAGGTTAACAGTGGCGATCGCCGATTTGCCATCATCCCTATCAGGAACAAAACTGGTACAATTATCCGATCTACACTACGATGGTTTGCGCCTTTCAGAAGATCTGCTCGCTCAAGCGATTGAGGCGAGTAATCGGGAAAATCCTGATTTGGTGCTACTGACAGGGGACTATATCACTAATGACCCAACTCCGATTCATGAGTTGGTGCTGCGACTGAAACGCCTGGAAACTCGGGCGGGAATTTATGCGTCTTTGGGCAACCACGATATTTATTATCGAAACTCAAAAACACTTGTTACCGAGGCTTTAAAGAGCATTGGGGTAAAAGTTTTGTGGAATGCGATCGCAATGCCTTTGGGAGAGGATTTGCCGATAGTGGGACTGGCAGATTGTTGGTCCCGGGAGTTCGATCCCGAATCCGTAATGGCTCAACTAGATCCAGACATACCCTGCATCGTCTTATCCCACAATCCTGATACTGCTGATGTGTTAAGAAAATGGCGGGTAGATTTACAATTGTCAGGTCATACCCACGGCGGTCAAGTGGTGATTCCGGGGTTTGGACCAGTACCCATATTGCTGCAACAATTACGGCGCAATACACCTAAATTCTTGCAGTCCTGGATACCTTTTCTAAAGGAATGTTCCAGAGTGGTGAAACATTGGAAATGGGCTCAAGGATGGCATCAGGTGGGAAGCAACCAACTGTACGTCAATCGCGGCTTAGGCACTTATTTTCCCGGAAGACTGTTTTGTCCACCAGAATTGACCGTAATTACCTTGGTTGCTCAAAATTATTAGTCAAAAGCGAACAGTATTACGCGCATTCCTAATGGTTTGGGGTAAAACGCCTACCAAAAGTGCAAAGGCTTCATCTGGCACTTGAGCCACAATTTCCGCATCAAAATAATGTTCAAACTGATTGAGAATCACTTGAGCTCGTTCCAGTGGCACGGAGTTATCTGTAATTTGTTTGATCAGTCGAATCCACTGTCGCCGAATTAAATAAGCCTTCTGTCGTTCCTCCGATGTTTGAGGATAAACCAACGATAGATTCCCTAAAGGCAGTACTTGCACTGCATCAAGATCAAAGAAGCTACCGACCACAGCACCCGGTCCAGCAAATTCAGCGTGATATCTTTTAAAAAGAATCAAGCCATTCTTACGGCGAGGGTTGACAACCAATAGTTCTTTATTTTGCAACTGAGCGAGTATTTGAGGCACTTGTGGATCTCGATTTTGGTTATCCATGTGGTTCAAGCTATCCTGTATCATAACAATCTGCAACACTATCGCTCTGAAAGCTGACAAAACTGGTACGGCGGAGGGACAATTTTTGCTCAAGGGATCTCTGGGAGAAGATGCATGGTACTGTTCATTACTACTCACTTAACTGTACCCGTTGCTTGAGCCATTGGCTTTAACGTATGCTTGTTCAATAACAAACGTCTAGGACGCTTAAACAACCAGCCACTCAAGCTAGACTCAATTCGATGGAGTTGATATCCACTGGTGAAATAGAGTTGCCGTGCTTGATAGTTATTTTCTAAGACATGGAGATAGAGTTGTTGGAATCCCCAATCAAGAGCGACTTGCTCGCATTTTAGGAGTAATTTTCGGGCAATTCCCTGCCGCCGAGCGGAATTTCTCACTGCCAAATTGGAAATATAAGGGTATTGAGAACATATGGTTGGCCAAGAACAAGTAGAACGCAGAGCTATTTCTACCGTACCAACGATTTCCTCCCCCTCCCCGACAATGGTAGTAACGGGTTTGCTTGCCACTAAACACATGTAATGGGGTGAGCAAGAGTGGAGGCGATTGCGTAAATCTTCGTAAATTCCCAGTTTTAACAGGGGGTACATCCAGTACAGAAGTCCTTGAGGAGGATGAAAGCTATTGGTCAGGACTTCAGCGAGACCTTTGAGATCCTTGACTTGAGCAGTACGAATAACTAATTGGGAAGCACCAGCGATCGAATCGGTAGAAGTTGACTGGTAGGAGATCAAGGGAGAAGAAAAGCAGGAGTTCACAACCACTCCGAATATTGAAAAAAGATACTCCACGGACGATGGACGGGAGATTTTAGTCGGCCAGAGCAGCTAACCTAATCAACTTTATATTGTATCCTTTCTAGAAGATAACTGTTTTGTCCTTTCAGCTTAAGTCAGTGCCATTCAGACTAGGCTTCGCCCCTGCTGTCGCAGCGCGTCCCTGCTACACAGCGCGAAGCTGCTGTGCAGTTGTTGAGACAAGCTCTTGAGCAGGGGAGAGAGGGAATTAGAGCAAATCCCTCGCAGTATTGATCCAGTACCCAAATAACCTCTTTATCTTAATTTTTCCTAACACAGATTTGATAAATGCTGTTGAACTAATTGCATCATTATCCCCATTCTTGTCTAGATGAACTGCTCCAATCTGCTCCGCTGAGATTGGAGTTTCCCAATATCCCATAAAGAGCATCATGTGCTTTTAACGCTTCTCTTGGCAAGCTTACTAATCAAGTCCGGCAGACTCAAAGAACAGAGGCTCAACCATCTGCGTTAGCAGCGACGAAGTCACTCGACGTTTAATGAGGCTAGTTCCTAACCCCAAAGTTTAGAGTGGACCCCTTAGGGTGCTGTAAGACAATCAAAGTTTTAAGACAATTAAGCAAACTCGAAGTTACTTTCTGAATCTAACGGATTCTTTACGCCGGATACTGCCGTTACCTGTATCGATTGGGTTAGACTATTGCCGACTGATTGCTCAGCTACTTTTCTGTGTACGGGTAGTCTTCCACAACGGCTCTGCGGGTTTATTATCTTTATGCCTCGCAGAATGATTATAACACAATTTATTTGGCTGTCTACATGATTATGTAGACAGCCGCGCTTTCCTTCCCTACCCTACTTTGTAGAGGGTAGGGACTGACGCGCAATGGTTCAGCAATTATCTTTTCGGTTTTTATTTTTGCACGCCTTAACCCATATAGTTCTTCTCAAAAGGCTGGTAAGTAGGAATTGAGTTACTATCTAAGAAACTAGCTTTACTTTTAACAAACTTTTACAATACCCACAATGTATTGAAGATGCATACCGAGGAGTTGTGCCTAACCCTGCGCCAGCAATCGCTGCTCAATTTGATAACCAATACGATTCGCAATTCCCCGTATGGACAGCCTGACGGTTCGCCGCTGCGAAATGTTCTCCAAACGATTGTTAACACAGTCGGTCAGATGTTGGAGGTCGATATTTGCATTTTGCGTCCGTTTCAGGAGGCCATCGCTCTTGATGAATGCTTTATTTACCAGAAGTCAGGGGCTGAGCTTTCCACCTCAGTCAGTACTTTCCCTGAAGTTCTGGAGTTGACAGTCTGGGAAACTCGCGATGTGGAAGTAATTAATGATGTGGCAACGGATGAGCGCTTTGCTGATGATACTCCCGAAAGTCAGCAGCTCCTGCAAACTTACCAACAAGCAGATATTTGCTCCACCTTGGTAGTGCCGCTGATTCTTCAACAAGATTTAATGGCGGTGCTAGCGCTGCATCGGCGCGGACAACCCCATACCTGGGAAGATGATGAAATCCAACTGACAGTGATGGTAGCAGATCAGGCAGCCTTGGCAATCTCCCAAGCGCGGGCTTATGAGCAAGTACGTGCTTTGGCTCAACGGGAATCCCTGATCAATACCATCACTACTGCCATCCGCTCCAGCCTCGACCCCCAAAAAATTTTTACTGCGATTACCAAACAACTGGGACAAGTCCTGGAAGTGGATGGCTGTGCCCTGTCCTTGTGGACAAAAGAGGATGAGTTTGTTCAGTGTGTTGGCTTATATGACCGTTATAAGTATAAGTCATTAGAAACAAGCGGCGAACAAAAGACAAGAAATGAGACAGGAAATTTACCTCAGTCCGTTGTGCCAATCTCGAAAAATCCAGTGCTACAACAGCTACTGCAAACCTCAAAGACTGTAGTGCTCGAGGATATGGAAACCCATCCCGAAATGAACAAGTTTGACTTGCCCTTGCGCTCACCAGCGCGAGCGCTGTTAATAGTGCCACTGATCGTTGACGGCGAGATTATCGGCAGTATTTCCCTGCGCCAAACGAACCGCTCCCGCCACTGGACTCAGTCGGAAATCGAGTTAGTCCAGGCTGTTGCTTCCCAGGCAGCGATCGCAGTGCAGCAGTCCCGGCTTTACGAAAAAGTCAAACAGCTAAACAATTATCTGACTGAGTCGGTGCTCAAGCGCTTTTTGCCAGCAGCGATAGTGAACAAAGTCGCCGCTGGAGAACTGACGCTGGATTTGAGTCCAGAACCGCGCCTGGTGACGATTTTGTTTAGTGATATGGTTGGCTTTACCCCCCTCTCCAACAAATTAGGACCGCGCCGAGTGGCTGAGTTACTTAACGAATACCTGGAAGCCATGACTAGGGCAGTTTTTGAGAATGGCGGCACGGTGGACAAGTTTATCGGCGATGCAGTGCTTGCTCTTTTCGGAGCCCCAGAAGAGTTGCCTCCCAATGAGCAAGTAAGACGGGCGATCGCTGTGGCTAAAGCTATGCACCGCTACCTAAAACAGCTCAACCAGCGCTGGCAAGCCAAGGGAATCGTGGGAGGTAACGGTCCCCCTCCGGTTCAATTCCGCTGTGGAATTCATCAGGGCAACGCTGTGGTGGGGATGTTTGGCGGTGGGCAGCGGTCGGATTATACTGCTATTGGGCCGGCTGTGAATATCGCCGCACGGCTGCAAAAAGCCGCAGATCCCAACAATATTCTCGTCTCAGATGCTGTGGCTTTTTACCTCGAAGATCGTGAAATCAGTAGGGCTAAAACCCTCAAACTCAAAGGCATTGAAGAAGATGTTATGACCTTTTCTGTAGCTATTAATCCTTAGTACATAGGGTTATCCTGGAGCTTAACCCAAGGCTAGTCAAGGTTTGGACGGGGTTGTCACCCCGTCAAGGCGATCGCCCTCTTTCTCCACCCAGGCGATAACCGTTTTTATCCTTCCTATTTTATTGAGCGATAAGCTCCACCCAGATAAAGTTCTCCCACCTTCGGATCATTCAACAAATCTTGACCTGGACCTTCAAAGCGATCGCGTCCACTCTCTAGCACATAGCCTCTATCAGCCATCAACAGAGCTTTCTTCGCATTTTGCTCCACCAAAACAATCGCTTTTCCGGTTTGATTAATCGCCTTAATCTGCTCAAACACACTATTGACTAGAATAGGCGACAAAGCCGCCGAGGGTTCATCCAACAGCAACAAATCCGGGTCAAGCATCAATGCCCGTCCCATTGCCAACATCTGGCGTTCTCCTCCAGAAAGAGTACCCGCCCGCTGGCGACGCCGATTCGCCAGCACTGGGAACATCATATAGATTGAGTCTTTTAACGACTGTAAAGAACCGTTACGGATAAAAGCGCCCATCTCTAGGTTTTCTTCCACAGATAGGGAAGGGAAGACATTGGAGATTTGGGGCACATAGCACATTCCCCGGCGAACGATTTGGTCAGATTTGAGCCCCGCAATATTCTCGCCTTTGAAGATAATTTTGCCTTGATTCGGCGTCAACAGTCCAAAAATACTTTTCGCCAGGGTTGACTTACCGGCCCCATTAGGACCAATCACCGCCACTAATTCCCCTGGCTTAATCCTGAAGTTAATCCCTTGCAGGATATTCAAATCTTGAACATACCCAGCATATACATTTTCAACTTCTAACAAATTAGTCATTAGTTATTAGTTAAAGGACTAATAATTATTGTGGCGTTTTCTGCAAATCTGGTCGCTCTTCTGGAACAATTGCTCCTTCAACTGGACAGACTTGCAGGCAAATTCCGCAATCAATACAGGTAGCAAAGTCAATCCAATACCAGTCAGTGCCCTTGACATTTTTGCCAGGACCAGGATGAATGCACGCAACCGGGCACGCTTCGACGCAATCAGCAACTCCTTCGCAGGTTTCGGTAACAATTGTGTGCGGCAAAGTGTTCTCTCTCCTAAAATTCGGTCGTCACAACTGGATCGGTTAGCTGTTTCTAGACTAGCAAGGTTCCTTATAGAATAGAGATTTCTGAGTTCCCAATCCCCAATCACCAGTCCTTTCAAGGGTAGGTTTTTTAGATTTCGGGTTGAGACGAGCAGGGGGAGCAGGGGGAGCAGGGGAAGCAGGGGGAGAAAAAGCTTATTTTTTCGTTTCTGTGATCGTTCTGACTCACCCTTTTGTT
>JBFRWF010000425.1:0-22574 GCA_051439465.1 Xenococcaceae cyanobacterium
GCCTTGCGCCCCTACAGCAGGATAATTCCCCAAATGTAGGGGCGCAAGGCTTGCGCCCAAAATGTAATATAAACTGGGCAAGGGATTCAGACTAAAAAGCGAATTTAAACCTAAATTCCTTGCCCAGTAGTGCTTTTTGCTGATTTAGCACACTAACTACAGAATAGCCAGCGTTTAAAGGTTTTTGCTATCAAATAGCAGCAACTAAGGCAGTTTTTAAAGGTGCTACACTTTCTTTAGTTTTATTATCGGTAGCTTCGATATTTTTTCTATTATCGGTTGTTGCCGAAACTGGCAAAGGGGCAGCATTCATCTGTGAATTGCCGCTTTCCTTGACACAAAGACGCTCACATGGAATCGTATCTGAAAGAATAGCACTCGCCATCATCCCGGTGTGAATCTCCAATAAAGCCTCTGGCAGGGTTTCAAATACCAAGCGTTGTCCGGGAAAGACAACCCGCTCAAAGTACCAGTTGGAAACATTAGTGATACGGGCAACTTGAATTTGGCTGGTAGCATTAACGTAGCAGCAGAGAATGCTATTCTTGTGACCGCTAGGGATGGGATCGAGTATTTGAGTCATAACTATTGGGACACTTGAAAATTAGATTTGTTATTACAACTCTTAAGCTAACACTCCGCGATCCCCTTTAGCTGTAAACATTAATACCAATCAATCCATAGTCCCAAGTTTCACGGAAAAATCCCGAAACTGGTTTCATTACAAGTGTTTTAAAGTTTTAATCGGTATTATTTGGTGAAAATAATGTATTTTTGGGTTTTATACAGCTAAAGCTCATCTATGCTGGCGATATTTCCATTATATACCAGCTCAGAAACTATCTGAGCATTTTTCCAAATTAGGCGATCGCCAATTATGTGGAATAACAACCGAATTAGGTATGGTTCTATATGGTTCGTGGCAAAGTAACACTTTCTGGTGTTAGTCTGGGGAACTTTTAGAATCTTGTCCCGGAGTTAGGTGTCTCCCCATCGACCGCGTCTAAGGGTGTTACTCTGTTTTGAACCATGCCCCGAATCATAACTCTCCCCTGAGCCTCTACGCCAGAAGCTCCCCTGCTCGAACACTTGAGAACCAACAGTTGATTGTAAAGAATGATATCGTTAAAGTTAAGTTATGTCAAAACTGCTCTCGGTATTTTTAAGGTGCAGTAACTAACCAGCGAGTAGGGGGATGAGTTCCCTCTTCCTTTGGGAAATTCCCAGAGTCAGAGTTGGTGGTCCCGAAAGTTTCTAATGAAGCAGCTAAGAATCTAAGCACTGATCATGACACAGCGAATCCTCTATATTCGTCTCCCCTGCAACCCCATCTTTCCCATCGGGGTCGTCTATTTAGCCGACCACGTGCATAAATTATTCCCAGAGATCGAGCAGCGGCTTTTCGACCTAGGAACCATACCTCCCTTAGATTTTGGGGGAGCATTGGATAAGTGTATCGATGAGTTCCAACCCACCCTGCTAGTATTTTCCTGGCGCGATATCCAGATTTATGCTCCAGTGGGTGGTAGAGGTGGCAACCCCCTGCAAAACGCCTTTGAATTCTACTACGCCAAGAATCCCCTGATTAGACTGCGCGGGGCGCTGGGAGGGATGAAAGTGACCACAGCTTACTACGGCGAACTCTGGCGCAACCTGGGATTAATCAAGCGCGGACTGAAACGGGCGAAAAAGTACCATACTCAAGCTCGCATCATTGTAGGGGGCGGTGCAGTCAGTGTCTTTTACGAGCAGCTAAAGACTAAGTTAGCAAAGGGAACAATTGTTTCCGTGGGTGAAGGAGAAGCGCTGCTGGAAAAACTGCTGCGGGGTCAGGATTTCCAAGATGAGCGCTGCTATGTGGTAGGGGAAACCCAACCACGGCAGGGAATGATCCACGAATGGCCCACCCCCATAGAGAAAAGTGCTTGTAACTACGACTATATCCAAAGCATCTGGCCAGAATTTGACTACTACCTGCAAGAAAACGACTTTTACATCGGCGTGCAAACCAAGCGCGGCTGTCCCCACAACTGCTGCTACTGTATTTACACTGTAGTTGAAGGTAAAAAAGTTAGGATTAATCCTGGCGATGAAGTGGTTGCTGAGATGCGCCAACTATACGACCGGGGTATTCGTAACTTCTGGTTTACCGATGCTCAGTTTATCCCAGCGCGGAAATTTATTGATGATGCCATTGAACTCCTGCAGAAAATTCTCGATTCTGGGATGACCGATATCCACTGGGCGGCATATATTCGGGCAGATAACTTGACCCCAGAATTATGTGACCTGATGGTGAAAACTGGGATGAACTACTTTGAAATCGGTATCACTAGCGGTTCACAAGAACTGGTGCGGAAGATGCGCATGGGTTACAACCTACGGACTGTACTCCAAAACTGCCGTGACTTGAAAGGGGCTGGCTTTAATGATTTGGTTTCGGTGAACTATTCCTTTAATGTCATCGATGAGCGATATGAAACCATTCGCCAAACTATTGCCTATCATCGAGAATTAGAGCGGATTTTTGGGGCTGATAAAGTAGAACCAGCTATCTTTTTCATCGGTTTGCAACCCCATACCCACTTGGAAGAGTACGCTTTTAAGAAAGATATCCTCAAACCAGGTTATAATCCAATGAGCCTGATGCCCTGGACGGCAAAGAAACTGCTGTGGAACCCAGAACCCCTTGGTTCTTTCTTCGGCGAAGTTTGTCTCCAGGCTTGGCAGCAGAATCCCAATGACTTCGGGCGGGAAGTGATGAAGATTCTAGAAGAAAGGCTCGGTTGTGCTGATCTAGAAGAAGCTCTCACCGCCCCGGTAGAAGAGAGAGAGAAGAAGAAGAAAGAGCTGGCAACAGTCACCAGTCACTAGTCACCAGTCATCAGTCATCAGTCACCCCCCTGACTAAGGCTTATGCAGTTTGCTCCCCTTTATCCAATTTTGTACCGCGTTCTCAAACCGACTTTTCCCAACTGCCTCTGGAGTGGATCTGAAAATTCACGGGCGATCGCTCTCACCTTTGATGACGGTCCCCATCCAGATTATACTCCCCAGCTCTTGCAGGTCTTAGAACGTTACCATGTCAGGGCTAGTTTTTTTTTGCTGGGGACTTGTGTTGACCAAAACCCTGCCCTTGCTAGAGAAGTCAAAAGGCGGGGGCACTGGATTGGACTACACGGTTATTACCATGATTCTTTTCCTTTTCTCAGTGCGGATGCTCTCAAGCAAAGCCTGGTAAAAACTCGAAAAGCGATCGCCCGAGCTTGTCAGCTTAACCCAGACAAAATTTGCGATGTCAGACCCCCCAATGGTTTGTTTACCCCCCAAATCTTGAAGCGATTGCACCAAGAGCGCTATCGCGTTGTCATGTGGACTGTTGTCCCAGAAGATTGGGTACGTCCCGGAATTTCCGTTGTGAGACAACGAGTAATGACAAATGTCCAAAACGGAGCTTTGATTGTTTTACACGATGGCTACTCCGGAGGACAAGATGTGGCTCAAATCACTGCCGATTTGATTCCCCGGCTCTTGCAACAAGGCTATCGTTTCGTGACTATCGATCATATGTGGCAACAAATGCTCCTTCCCGAATCATCCGAACCTGATATTTTTTGATTTTTTGCCCAAAAAATGTACCTCAAACTGATAGACTTTGCTAACGTAGTGGTCAGGCATATAGAAAAGTAGACAGAACATATGTACTACCTAAACCAGAAATTCATCTCATCAGTTATTTATCGGTTCTGGCTGCCGTTTTCTGGGAAATTTATTACAATAGCTTGGGTTGCCGAGCGTGGCTCCCCGGCTTGAGTTACGAGAAGATTTACCAATAATTAGCTCCTCAAGGAGTTGGAGTTGATCTTCATCAGTTCAACTCAAGTAGGTTGACCTACGGGTCTTGCTAGCAATTGGCTCACAATATTCAATACAGAAGTAGAGTTGACTAGTCTACACCGTTTAAACTACAGGCCATTAACTTACCAAAACAGCCTGACTGTAAGAGCTTCCAGTACAATCTCAAGGAAATCAATCAATGAAATATCGACTGGGCGAAATTTCCGCAGGCGCTTTCTTTGCCTTGACCTTGAAGAATTTAATCAAAAGTCTCAACCCATTTGTTGTAATCGAGGCTACAATCGGAAAGGTTTTCAATCTTCTCGATCGCAAACACTTACCAAGTCACGAACCCGGTGCTAATTCCTAAGCACTTGATTTCCGGGCTTGAGGGGCAACTCTTAAGCTTACCCTAGGGAAAGGCCTAGAGCCTAAGCGATCAGTCCTAGTATCTCGATTGTATCATGAGATGCTACGTCCACCGGGAATAAATAGGCGCTTTTAGGGATAGGGTGGCGCTTTGTTACACTTCGTGAGGGCAACCACTCTTGTGGAAACGAACTGTGCAGTTTAGGTTTAAACATCTCTGAGAGGTTAGGAGAAATGATCTAGGAGAAAACCCCCGGTTAACTTTGGCTCAGAAGACCACACCGAAAGGTGCTGCACTATTCTTTTAGTGCCTTGTTCCCAGCCTCCTGTTTGGGAACGCAATCGCCCCACAGAGGCGGGTGGTGAAAGCCAGCAATATCTGTAGCCCGCTTTAGCTAATCAAGTTCAATTTCAATTAGTTAGATTTACCAACACTATCTTCTAGTTTTGCACTGAAGGAGCAAGAGGAGAAAGGCATGACGCAAGCCAATAACGTACTCGCAACTATTACCGAGCCGACTAGTGAGTTGGAACTCTTATTCGACGAACACACTGAGGGAAAAGCACAAGAGGAACTGAGGGAGGTTGTAGCGGCACCGGTAAAGAGGAAAACACGGAAGCTTTCCGCTACTCGCCGTCGCGATCAGAGCAAAAAGAAACCTTATACTGAGGACTCAATTCGCATTTACTTGCAAGAAATTGGTCGAATTCGACTCTTGCGAGCAGAAGAAGAAATTGAACTTGCCCGCAAAATTGCCGACTTACTGGAATTGGAGCGCATCCGGGAGCAGATCGGGGAACGCTTAGATCGAATGCCAAGCGACAGAGAGTGGGCTAAAGAAGTCGAGATGGAATGGCCAGAGTTTCAGCGTCGCCTCTACATCGGACGGCGGGCAAAGGACAAAATGGTGCAGTCTAACCTGCGTCTAGTGGTTTCCATCGCTAAAAAATATATGAATCGGGGTTTATCCTTCCAAGACTTGATTCAGGAAGGCTCACTGGGTTTAATCCGGGCAGCAGAAAAGTTCGATCACGAAAAGGGTTATAAATTTTCCACCTATGCAACGTGGTGGATTCGCCAGGCAATTACCCGGGCGATCGCCGATCAATCTCGCACCATTCGTCTGCCAGTTCACCTCTATGAAACCATCTCCCGAATCAAAAAAACTACTAAAATCCTTTCTCAAGAAATGGGCCGCAAGCCCACAGAAGAAGAAATCGCTACTCGCATGGAAATGACCATCGAGAAACTGCGATTTATTGCTAAATCTGCTCAGCTACCCATCTCCCTAGAGACTCCCATTGGCAAAGAAGAAGACTCCCGACTCGGAGACTTCATTGAAGCAGATGGTGAAACCCCAGAAGACGAAGTTTCTAAAAATCTTCTTCGGGAAGACCTGGAAAACGTCCTCGATACCCTCAGCCCCCGTGAACGCGATGTTCTGCGGCTGCGTTACGGCTTGGATGATGGACGCATGAAAACCTTAGAGGAAATTGGTCAAATATTTAACGTTACCCGTGAACGGATTCGGCAAATCGAAGCGAAAGCTCTGCGGAAGCTACGTCATCCGAATCGCAACAGTATTCTTAAAGAGTACATCCGCTAAAAGTAATTAATTGGGAATTGGGAATTGGGGAGGTTCAAGACAAAAGTACGCAGCTAAAGCACCCTAAGCACTACCCAATCCCTAATTCCTGAAGAAAAAAACTGGGTCTCTCTTGAGGAAACCCAGTAAAGCAATGAGATTGACAGAGGTTGTTAGGACAGTACACTAAATCAAGCCAAAGAAATGGAGTACCCCTTGACCTGAGACTAGCTCGAGGATCAATGCGGCAACAAAGCCGATCATGGCAAGGCGTCCATTCCAGTTTTCGGCAGAAGTGGTGAAGCCAAACTTGATGTCGTTACGGTTTTCGTTTTCCATAGTCCGATCTCCAGTTAGTTAAGTTTTGTAAAGTCATCTGTAAATAAATATAACAAAAATTTGCTGGAGCTGCAACAATAGTCAATCATCCGGATCTGACATAACAGCGATCGCCTTGTCGTTACGCCGATATTGAGGATCGCACCAACACTACAGCCAGAGTGACACCAATGACACAGAGCGTGTCGAATAATCACAGTCAGAGCAACAACACTTATAGGACTTACCCATTGACAAACTGATTAAAATGTGTATTGGTCAGTCTAGATGCGCTGCCTACCGCACAGCGGAGCTGACCGCTACCTATCAACAGGCGATCGCAAAGGGGCAAAAGTGTTGAGGGGGCTTGCTCGGTAGTAAAATTTCACGCTTCAGTGTTAAACCGAAGAGCTGACTATCAGAAAAATTACCAAGCCGTCTACAGCCAAATGCGACAAGGACAAGTATACCTGGTTTTTATTGGCAAAATCCAAGTATGCTGGATGTACCCGTCTAGCAGAAATTTTAGGGTTTTCTCACGAAGCGTGTTAATCGTTTTCTGCGAGCGAGAACAATATGAACCATTAGATTTATTCGATGAAGTTAAGCCACATATTAACTTGATAGGCGGCACATTAAGTGTTGACGACACAGTAGCTGAAAAACCTTATAGTGACCCCAAGGGAAACAAGTTAATTGAATATTTTTGGTCGGGCAACCAGCATCGTCCGGTTAAAGAAATTAATCTAATTACTTTGTATTATACAGACCTAACTGGCAAGTCTACCGCCCCCCACTTGAGGAAATAACTTGGGCTGATTTTATCGAGTTACATTAAATCCATTGGTAAAGTCACACTCATTATGAAGACAGAAATATTCTTCTACCTTCTCAAAAAAGTATCCCGCTTTATCCTCATTGCCCTACTCTCGTTTACTTTGTTTCTAACCTGGGCACCTGCGGGTATGGGTCAATTTCCCTTCCCTACTACTTCAAGCAGCCAGGGAATTCCTCAATTGCCCAGATGGGATCCCAACAAAGCCAGGCAATGTGGCAAGTTCTGGTGTAGCGAGGTTAATGTCTACGGAAACAACAAAATACATGGCGAATTAACTCTGGGAACGTTTATTCGTAACCCCGACAACCCCCAACAATCTTCTCAAGAAACTGCCTTTAACCTAGAGCAGCGAGCCAAATTAGTTCAACAGATCTTTAAAGCAATTTTCCGTGATATTGTGACGTCTAACCCAGAGTCTCAAGTGTCGGAGCAGAAACATTGGTCATTCTGGTTATTAACCACCAGAAAACCCCTGCATCCTCTAACCCCAGAAATCTCAGTGGGGACTCAAAACCGAGAGACAGTTCTCTTTGTTCCTACCCAAGAGCAAAAAGGACTGGTAACTCAGACTATTTTGACCGTGACGAAATTGGACGCTAAGGTTAATAAAACGGAGTCGATTCCTGAACTAGCTGAAAATTGGCGAAAGGAGCTTCGTCAGGCCATGAGTAATATTCTTTGGGGACATGAGTTGGATCTTCAGTATCCTTGGCTGCGAATTGCACTGGCAGGGGTTATCGTCGTCATGGCTCTTGTGCACTGAACCGCAATGGAAGGAAATGATTCTGGAACCAGTGGACATTTTAGGGATTGATGAGCTATCTCACGATGGCATCCTGGTTCACCTTTTGATAAAAACGGGACCAATGCAACAATGGTTGGTAGGTCGGGAGTATCGCCTCAGAGTCAAACAGGCTCTGGATGAAGCAGGAATCTACCTCGGTGTACCCCAGCGAGAAGTTACTGTTATTACCTCTCAAGCTCACTCTCCAGAAAATAATGGCAATGAGCTAACTAGAGAACTTGGCAAAAGCGAGAGAGAAAACATTTAGCTATTAGCTATTAGGCATCTGCTTTTTTTGTTTCCTTTGCTGTCTTGTTTTCAAGATGTGAACTGTGGTTTAGGCAATTGAAAAGTAATTTAAAAAGCTGCTATAAGTATATTCAACTGTTAATTTTTATTAAGTTGGAAATGATTTTCTGGAAATTATTGGTGAGGTTTATTTTGGCAATCACCCTGGGTGAAATGCTTTTTTTAGGTTTAGAGCGTCGAGTAATCGCCACTCCAAAGTTTAACCAAGACAACACTCTTCAATTGATTACATCCTCTGATGAGCGCGATTTTCAAGAAAAATCTCGACTTAACCGAAGTTTAGAAATGGTTAATCAGATGGATAACTCTCAACTTAAAGTTATTCTCTTAAATGATCTTGCCCTTGATTATGCACAGGCAGGTGATCCCGAAAAGGCAATTGCCATTTTAGAACAATCTTTATCCATAGCCGAAAGCTTTGAGGATAAAGCTCTCAAAGTGACTACTATGAACAATATTGCTATGTTTTATGCTCAAATCGGTCAAAAAGATCGCGCCATTGAGATTCTAGACAATAGTGTGGAGATAACCAGTGATGTAACCGATAAATTCTTACAAGGGCAACTATTACTAGACATTTCCTCTAAATATAGAGAAATCGGTGAAGAAGAATCTGCCCAAACTTTATTTGCGCAAAGTCAAACAATAATTGCCGAAGGATCTCAACCTTTACCAGAGTTTCCTTTTACAGAAACTCCTGCTACTTTCAGGTTAGGATTTTCTGGTAGTGTTAATTCTTTTCGAAATACCACCGCCTATGTGGGAGTTGAGCTCGATTTTGCCAAACAATGGTCAGAAGATGATATTTTTTTTGATGGTCTTGTAGCTTTAGATTTTGATAGCGGTCGTTCGGTTAATAACTATCGTCCAACTGCATTAAGCATCAATGTTTATCGTCATCACTTCAACACTGATTGGAATTTTTTTAATAATGTTGTGTTAACCACTAACCAAGATATATTTGCTTCTAGAAACGATGATGGAGATTTGTCAATTCTAGCTGCCACCTACTTCGGTGGGGGCTATAATTTGTGGCGGGGAGATTCCCCTCGTGAATTTTTAGATTTACAAATAGGAGTTGGACCTCGTTATGAGTATGATTTCATTGAATTTGAGCAAAGGCGTAATGAAACCAATCCAGTTCTAGGTATTTTTCTTTTAGGTAGAAGCATTTCTATCGGCGAGGCAAAGCTGAATCATTTGGCTGGCTTTATTCCTGCCCTAAATGATTTTGACAACTTCATTCTTGCTTCTGATACCAATTTTTCTATTCCTCTGAGTGAACGATGGTCATTTATGAATCGGTTATTTATTCGCTATCGCAATCAAGAAATATTTGAAGAAAATCCTAAAGTTAGATTCCTTTTTACTACAGGATTAGAGTATAAATTTTGAGAATACATAACTCTAGCGTCGTGAAAAGGATAGCCATAATTCCTAATCACCAATGAGGTAAGTATAACTGCTAAGACTGCGTTCGTAATTTTGCAGCAATAGCTGGGATTCTTCCAGGGTGATGCGATTTTCTTGTAAAGCCTGTTCAGTACGACGGCGGATACTTTCAACCAAGTCTTCAGCATCGTATTGTACATAGCCTAGTACTTCAGTGATGGTATCCCCCTTTACAACATATTCAACCTGATAACCTTTGGGGTTCATCTGGATGTGGACAACATTGGTGTCACCAAAAAGATTATGCAAATTCCCCATAATTTCCTGATAAGCACCGACAAGGAACATTCCCAGATAATAAGGTGTACCCTTGTCCCCTACTTCCCGAAGAGGATGCAACTCTAGAACAGATTTGACATCCCGCAAGTCAATAAATTGATCGATTCTGCCGTCGCTGTCGCAGGTGAGATCGGCGAGAATTCCCCTTTGGCTGGGTTCTTCATCTAAGCGGTGAATGGGCATAATGGGAAATAGTTGATCAATTGCCCAGGAATCCGGTGCTGATTGGAACACGGAGAGATTGACGTAGTAGATAGAAGCCATAATCTTTTCTAAGTCTTCCAAGTCATCCGGGACATATTCCTGATGACGGATAATGTCTAGAATTTTCCCACAGCAAGCCCAGTATAGTTGCTCGGCTCTAGCACGTTCCCTGAGACTGAGATAGCCAAAGCTAAACAGACTAATTGCATCTTCCTTGAACTGAATCGCGTCGTGGTAGGTTTCCTGGTAATTTTCTTCGTTAATTGACTTGTAGGTTTCCCAGAGGTTGCGGATGATTACATGTTCCTTCTCCTCCACAGATTGAGGGGGTGCAGAAGGGACATCGCTGGTGCTGAGAATGTCAAAGATGAGGACGGATTGATGAGCAGCGATCGCCCGACCACTTTCACTCACTAACACTGGTGTAGCAATATTGCCCTCTTCACAAGCTTCCTTCACCTCTGCCACAATATCGTTGGCGTAGTTCTGCATATTATAATTTTTTGAAGCGTGGAAGTTGGTCTTGGAGCCGTCGTAATCAACAGCTAAACCGCCACCCACATCGAGATATTGCATGGAAGCTCCTAACTTTGCCAGTTCAACGTAAATCTGGCTGGCTTCCCGGATGGCATCTTTGATTATGCTGATAGAGGAAATCTGAGAACCAATGTGAAAGTGCAGCAGTTGCAAGGAATTCAACATCCCAGCGGCTTGCAACTGGTTAACCACCTCCAGAATTTGGGGAATAGTCAGACCAAATTTAGCGCGATCGCCTGTAGAATTTCCCCAACGACCTGTACCTTGTGTACTTAGCTTTGCTCGCACCCCCAATACTGGCTCAATCCCCAGTTGACGGCTAATCTCAATCACCAGATGCAGTTCTTCAAACTGCTCAATTACAATTACTGGCTTTCCTCCCAATCGCGTTGCTAAGATGGCGGTTTCAATGTATTCTCGGTCTTTGTAGCCATTGCAAATTAGCAGAGTCTCTGAACTGCCATTTCTAGTGTTTGGGCTAGGTTCTAGGGTCGCCAGGGCAATCATTAGCTCAGGTTTAGAACCCGCTTCCAGCCCAAATTGATAGGGTTTGCCAAATCGCACTAACGCCTCTACTAAATGCCGATGCTGATTGCACTTGATCGGGAATACTCCCTGATAAGTGCCGGGATAGTCGTATCGGGCGATCGCATGGGCAAAACAAGCATTTAACCGCTCCATCCGATCTGCCAAAATATCAGAGAAGCGAATCAGGAGGGGCAATCCTAAGTTTCTTTGCCGTAAGGCTTCCACCAGTTCAAACAAATCCAGAGAACCACCGCGATCGCCCTGGGGAGAAACGGTAACATGACCAGCGGCATTAATTGAAAAGTAAGGCTCTCCCCATCCTTGAATCCGATACAGCTTCTCACTATCAGAGATTGTCCAGGACTGTTCATGTTTACCCATAAGTTAAGAATGGAATATGGTAATTGGGCTATTTCAGTGGCATTTATGTTAAAGTCTTTGAGCATAAGATCAACAAAGCTGTTTAACTCTCTATAAGGGAGAATCGCCTTTCTATGAAGATTTTAGATTCTAAAGGACGTTTATTTGGCAAAGTCAGTATCTTAGATCTGGGTGCTGCCTGCGTCATTCTGTTAGTGATTGTCGGTGTCTTTTTCTTTCCCGGCACTTCTGGTTCTATCGCCCAAGTCAGCAAGACAAAACCAATCGAAGTAGATATTCTTGTCCGGGGACTGAGTGTGGGTGACCCCGAAGCATTAATGGGTGAGTTTGAGCAAGAAAAAAAGACCAATATCGTTATCCGCAATCAACCTGCCGGCCAGGTTGATGTTAAATCCACTAAGGAACTACCCAGAACTGTCAGCGTGCCTCAACCAGATGGCTCAGTTAAAGCCTTACCCGATCCCAGACCAGAAGTATCTTTTATCAAAGATATGATTATTACCCTTACGGGAAAGGGGCAAATCACTGATAATGGTGCAGTTATGGGCAAACAGAAAGTGAAAATTGGAACCCTGATTGAGTTAGACGGTTCAGATTACAATTTCAAAGGCCGTGTCATGGATGTTCGCATTGAGGAATGAGGAAAAATTACTCCGACAGTAATTTCAAAAACCGCCGGATTAAGCCAATCGTTACCCCAGGTAATTCAAGCTGAGGTGTCAATCCTACATCTTCAAGGGGTTGAAACACCTTGATTGCCTCTGGGTTGAGAGCTGCCAATCGCTTCCCAATTTCTGGGCCAGTAAACTGCGACTCTTTCCCCCAAATGATCGCCGTGGGAATCTTGAGCTGAGTGATGTACTTAGACAAATCAAAGCACAAATCTCCGCGCACGAAAGAGAGGGCGGCATATTCAGCATTTGGTTGCTGGGCAGATTTTAGATAGGCATCGACAATTTCTGGGTACACTCGCTCAGGACAAGCAAATTGCCGAGTTTTTAGGAAATTGCGAATCCCCTCAGCATTAGCAATGCCAGCACTGTAGATGATTCTGTCAATAATTGGAATGCTAACTAACCCTGCAAAAAAGCTACGGCTGTAATCTTCCCCAAAGTCAGATAAACCTGCTGGTGTGGTCAGAATTAGGGATTGAAATAAATCGGGTTGCTTAGTGGCAGCCCGGATCGTTAAAGCCGCTGTTAAAGATGATGCTACTACTGGAGTTGGCTGATTACAGGTATTTTCAATAAACTCAATAATCGTGGTGATGTAGTCATCAGGCTGGTAATTTCGTTCTGGATGTTCTGAATGACCCCAGCCTATTAAGTCTGGTGCCAAGACTTGATAATCACTGGCAAAGGCTGGGTAAACTTTTGACCATTCGTAGGCGGAGGAACCGCCACCAAAGCCATGGAGAAATACTAAGGTTGGTAGTTCTTCGCTATAAGCATTATCAGTCTCCCGCCAGGGTGTTTTTGTCGGCGTGTAGTACACCATTCTTCCCAGGGAGGTGACGATAGATTTTCTTTCTACGCCGATTGGTTCAATCATTCGATTTTTCTGTGAACTTGAGTATAGTTAAGTATCGGGAGCGGGTTAGCTAAACTTAGCTGACACTCCCCGAAATAGAATTTCGGGGGTTCTCAATCTCCCAGACTTAACTCTCCCGAATGAGAGTTCTTCGTCTGAGTTAGAGAACTTTTCTGGCGACTATCTCTGAGGGACAAAAATAGCTCTTGTACCTGTACTGCGTAGCAGCGACGAAGTCTACTGCGTCAGCAGCGACGTAGTCTATCGGGACTCGCCCAATTGCTTGACAGTTGTTGTATTTTTCAGACGACCTTGACCACTCCGCCAGCAAGACCAGTTCCAGACTTGACCAATGCTCTTGAGCATCAGTGAGTGACAAGGCGATGCCATCTGTTACAAACTTTGCTAGATATGCACTAAGCAAATCCCGTTGCATAATGCGTCCGCATTCAGGGCATTCATGAACCCTTTTTCTCAGGCTCTTTTTCTCTCTATGCCCGCAGACACAATGCTGCGATAGTGCATTTTTCTTTTTCTTGTTTACCCCTTTTTTCTTGACAATCTTACGCCCACGCTGACCATAAAAATTGGGTTCATAGTTATCGGGATTATTAGCCCTACGGGAACGTTCTAGCTTTCTTTGCAAACGTTTTATTTCTTTTTCATGTTCATCTACACTGGGGCCAAACTCCTCTAGCAAAGCTGTATTATCACCCACTATTTCATTGAGGCAGGCATTGTATAACTGACGAGCAGCATCAAACCTAGCCGACAAAATCTTCCTGTCTTGGCTGCTTGCGATTAATGGTATCTCAGTTACGAAGGATGCTGTTTTTGCTTTGGCCACCTCGATTTATCTTTTTGTCAGCTATCAATCCGATAATAATAATCTTAGCACTACCTGGATAATTGAAAGCTTAAATTAGCCTTAAAATTCACCAGCGATATTTATTTAGAGTTAGAGTAGACAAATATACCTGCAAATATATATCTTGTTTACTATGCAAGCGATTAAAATCGCCATCTCGTTTTCATCCCCGCTCGCGCATAGACGGGGCAAACAAGCTGCGTGTTTCTTTAGGTAAATGAGGTTTTTCTCATCCAAACAGCGAGAATCCCCATAAATAGCAACCCCATTACCCCGGCGAGAGGATTACCATCAACGCCAGTAATCCAAGGGGAAACCTTCTGAGTATATTGCACCAGTTGCCCTACATCCAGAATATAGTAACCCCAGAATAATCCAGCGTGGAGACCAATACAAATACCGAGGCAGTTTCGACGCGATCGCTTTGCCCAAACCAATGTCAACCCCAGCAGTATCAGCGCAGGAAATTTCGCAAATGTGCGAATCACCTCCTCAAGGGGCTTGAGAAAGTGCAGCAGGGCAAAAATAATTGCATTTGCCCAAAGAACAGTTTTAGCAGAGTAATCCCGCTGCAACTCATCCAGTAGCCAACCCCGGAATACTAATTCCTCAGCCAAGCCTATACCTAAAGCGCTCAGTAATCCTTCCCCAATTACCCGTAGCAATACCACCGAAGGCGTTTTGAATTCCACCCAACCCAGAATCCCTTCTAAGCAAAACAAGCCCAAGGTAAATAATAAACCAATACTCAACCCATTGAGCAAATCTATCCCATTCTGCCGCGTCCACTCTAAACCATAGCCCTTGAGTAACTGGGGTTGTTTATAGACATTCTTCCCCCAAAATCGGAGCAAGAATAGAAACTCGATAAACAGTAATCCCATACTCAGAATCGTGACTGAGTTTGGATCGCTGCTCAATAACAGGTAAATTGGTACTGCTACTGGCAGCCAAATGAGCAGCAAAGCCAGGAGAAAAATCCCCAGCCTTACTGGTGCTGGGTAGAGGGCAATACGGTTAAAGTATAGTTTCAACTGTCTTCTGATTTCCTCAGTAGGATAGGAATTATCCTTAACCTAATTTGAGTTATTCATCTGGTTCAATAGTGCTAGTTAATCCATGATTTTTCAGGGTTTCGCAATAAAACTCTGCATGTTCCAAAGCACAGGTAATCACCAAAGCAATTCCATTGGTGTGAGCTTCCATCATGATGTTTACTGCCTGGGGCTGAGTCATACCTGCCACAGTCTTCATCAATGTTTGCACCACATACTCCATACTATTAAAGTCATCGTTATGGAGCAAAACGCGATAGCGAGGCGCGGGTTTACGGACGGTTGATGTTGAAGGCTTTTCTAATATTTCAGTAGACACAACTTTTCTGTTCCCTTTTTCTTAACTATAATTGTTGTAATTTTAACTACTAATTTGCCCCACCTTTCGGCTTGAACTCGGACTTTTTGTTGGAATTCATCCCAAGCCGCATCAACAATAGCTTTGTTTAGTCCTGATTTAGCAGCTTGTCCATTATGCAGATATTTTCCGGTTTGAGGATCTTTTTTCGGGTTACACCTCCCCATCATTCCAAAAGTGTTTAAATCTTCAAAAATGTCTCCTGGAAAAGCCGCCATCCAGGGAGCTGGTCAACTATAGGCTCAAGCTTTGCTCAAACCCCCGCCATACCCTTTAGGTTAGCGGCAGTTTTTGACATGGCGCTTTACACCGCTTGCAACTTCTAATAGTAACTTATCAGAAACTATTAGTCAACTATGAAAAGTTTGACTAAGCTATTGGGAAAGGTTTCTCAAGTCACTTTCACAAGCAATTTGTTTTTCAGCCAGGTCGTCGCTTCCTCACTATCCAAGGGTTCAGAGAACCAGTAACCCTGTCCAGAGTGACAGCCTAGTCTCTTGAGTTCCTCCAGTTGTTCTGCTGTTTCTACTCCCTCCGCTATCAACCTTATTCCCAGATCATGAGCCATAATCGCAATAGTGCGGACAATCGCAAAATTCTCGCACTTCACATTCATGAAGGAGCGGTCAATCTTCAATATATTGGTTGGGAAGCGGTGCAGATAACTTAAAGATGAGTAGCCCGTTCCGAAGTCATCGATGCACACCTGAATATTCCTGGCTCTCAGGTGCGTCAACATCAACGTTGCGGAGTTGGCATTTTTGATCAGGACGCTTTCGGTAATCTCCAGCTTTAAATATCGTCCGTCTAAGCTAGTTTCCTGAAGAACTTGGTCAATTTGTTGGATTAAATCCGGTTGCGAAAACTGCTTACCGGAAAGATTGACGCTGATAGTCAAGGGTGAGATAACCGGAAAATGCTCTTGCCAGAGGCGTAGCTGGCGGCAGGCTTCCTGTAGCACCCACTGATCGATGGAAACAATCAGTCCTGTTTCTTCTGCTATCGGAATGAACTCGTCTGGGGAAACTATACCGCGCTCTGGGTGTTGCCAGCGCACCAGTGCCTCGAACCCCTGAAGGCAGTTGGTTTCTAGGGAGAAAATCGGTTGGTAGTAAACTACTAGTTCTTGGTGTTCGAGCGCTCGCCGCAGGTCACTCTCCAAGTGCAACCGTCTCAGAGCTTGGGTATGCATAGAGGGGTCAAATACTTCGTGGCATGCCTGGTTACGAGCCTTAGCGTAATACATTGCCGCATCGGCATCCCGCAAGAGTTGATCCGGCTGGTTGTAACTTGCTGAACTTAGGACGATACCAATACTAGTGGTGATGAATCTCTCATGCCCATCTAGATTGATTGGCGGTTTCAGTGCCCGGTGGATTCGCTCGGCAACCTTGATGGCGTCATTAATGCTTGTGATATTCTCTAGCAGGATAACAAATTCGTCTCCCCCAAAACGGGCAACTGTATCTCCGGCACGTCGGCATTTCTCCAATCGACGGGCGATCGCAATTAGAAGTTGGTTCCCGATCGGGTGACCGAGACTGTCGTTGATAACCTTAAAGCGATCTAGGTCCAGGAAGAGTACAGCAAATAGGTTGTCCTTCTGCCGTTTCCTGCGGTTAATCGCCTGCTCTAAGCGATCCATGAACAAAGCCCGATTAGGCAAACCCGTCAGCGCATCGTGAAACGCATCATATCGTAATTGCTCCTCAACTTTCTTGCGTTTAGTGATGTCGTGGCAGTTGAGGACAATCCCCTTCACTGCTGGGTGATCCAGTAAGTTAGTGGCAACAGCCTCTAAGAAATACCAGGAGCCGTTGCGATGGCGAATGCGATACTCAACTGCTGGCTGACTAATTCCTGGGTTTTGAATCGCACTTTTGAGATTTTCACTCATCAGCGGCTCGTCATCCGGGTGAGCGAACTCAAAAGCTCTTTTGCCCAGGGTATCCTCTAAGGTATATCCTAAGATTCTCTTGGCAGACGGACTGACATAGCGGAAGAGACCCTGGGCATCAAGAATGACAATGATATCGGTAGCGTTTTCAATCAGCGCTTGAAATCGCTGCTCGCTATTGTACCAAGCTGACTCAGCTCGCTTGCGCTCAGCTAGTTCACTTTGCGCTTGTTGATAGAGTTCTGCTTGGTGAATGGCGATGGCGCAGTGATCGGCAATAGCTTTAACTAGGACTAATTCATTTTCCGTCCATTCCCGTTCCTCGTCGCACTGATGCAGGCTAATCCCTCCCAAGTAGGACTGCTGGTAAAACAGCGGTGTAATCATGATGGAACGAATTCCAAACTTCTTCACCGCCTCCTGAATTTCTGGTGCTAGGCGGTCGTCAATTTTGCCGTGAACTACTTGCTCGCCTCTGGCAAGTGTATCTTGGTAGTATCCATAGAAATCACAATAGACCCCAATTAAACTCTCACGTTCAGCTGTGGCTTCACTGATATATTTAGCCCTCATTTTTTTGTTGGGATCGGGCTGAAAAATCAGACAGCGACTCACTTGAAGAGCCTCATGGAGCTGATCGACAGTCGTTTGCAGCACCTCATCCAGTATCAGGGTTTCTCGCATCGCCTGAACGATGCGGTTAATGATACTTTCCCGCCAAGCTTGCTGCTTAATTTGGGCGATCGCAGCCTTTTGTTGGCGGCGCAATTCAAATTCTTGGAGCGATCGCTCTAAAACAGTTGGCAGGCGAAACAACCGATCCTTCAAAACATAGTCCGTCATACCTATTTTAATACACTCAACAGCCGCCTCTTCTCCCAATGCGCCTGTTACCAGAATCAAGGGAATTTCTTGCCCTGATTTTTGGAGGAATTCCAGCACCTGCAGGCCATTGAATTCGGGCATGTGATAATCTGACAAGACCGCATCGTAGGTGTTTTCTTGGAGCAGTTGTTGGCAAGCGATCGCTGTTTGGGCTATGTCGTAGGTAAAGGTAACATCTGCTGTTTCTAAGGTAATTGCAATCAGCTCTGCGTCTTCTGGCACATCCTCCACAATCAACAAGTGCAAGGGGAATTGCGAAACCTGTTTCTTTTGTTGTGGTATCTCAGAGCGTTCCAACATAACTCTATCCCTGAATCCTGGTTGAGTGACTTTCTGGCAGGACTATATTTATAGAATGCCCTGAAATCCTGGAGAAATAACACCAGGAAACGTCAAAATCTCAATTTTCTTAAAAGTCTCCTTCCCTGGCAGAGCCAGGGAATGACCCCTTAGAAGGCTTTCAAAGGTATTTTAGTACATCTGTACGGGGTAACTTCAGACATAAGATTTTGGACTTTGCAGACACGCCCTAGTTCCCAATCACTGTGATGCTCGACGATGCTCGACGATGCTCGAAATCGAAGATTTCTGCGCGTCGGCATCGCCAATTATGGTCAACCAATCAGCCCTGAATCAGCGATCTAGGTATACTGTTCAACCTCATCCAGTAAAACCCACATTCCGCACCCTAAGTGTCACACCATCTCAATTGAAGTCTTGTCGAGGTCCAAGTGTGAGTCAAAATACTTAGTTAAGAATTTAGTTCGCGGCAAGGTAACTGCTCAATAACCACTGGTGGCGATCAAGAAGTAAGGCGATCGGGAAATAAGGCGATCGGGAAATAAGGCGATCGGGAAGTAAGGCGATCGGGAAGTAAGGCGATCGGGAAGTAAGGGCAATACTGTTCGGTTAGCGATCGCAGGTTGGTTTCATCTCACGAATTTATGGGATACTCAGACCTAATTCTGAATGTGGGCAGGACTGATCTGAAGTAACCGTTCAGGGGGGCGATCGGGAATAGGCTCTCGGGCAGCACAAGTCAGGCGATCGGGAACAGGCTTTCGGGCAGCACAAGTCAGGCGATCGGGAACAGGCTCTCGGGCAGCACAAGTCAGGCAATCGGGAACAGGTTCTCCAATAGGGCAAGTCAGGTGATCGGAAACAGGTTCGACCGTAGGGCATGCAGCTAGCAAGCGCACGCTTACGCTAACGGGAATAGTACAATTCCGATGTTGAGTGGAATCCGGATGTTGATTGTTAAATAATTATCCTCAGTCGTCTCGTTGATGAGTGGGATGTATCGTCATTCAATCCGGATGGTAGTCTCGGCCATGTCCGACTTGTTTGGGGTGAAGATGTCAGTAGGTAGCGTCAATCGTCTGAGAAAAGTAATCTTTTTATGCTATATTTTGAAGTGCGGAATGTGGGATTTATGTCCGACCACTTACTAGTCTAGCCTAGAAATGATCGGGTCAAGAAAGAGCGATCGCAATACTGCTCGGTTAAGAACCAAACACCCTGTCAGAGTCGAAGTCAAATGATAAAGGGGATTTTAAAAGCGGATTTGGTATCAAATACACTCAATCTGCCAGATTACTGAGGCTTTACCCATACCGATCGCCCAATTCTATCCACTTCCAGGCTATAGACGATGCCCCAAACCTCCATGCACAATCGTACCCTTCTTACCAGCGAGAATCGCCACCCCATCCTCTAGCCGACCGATGCCTGCGTAGCCTCCGGTAGCATCCGCGAAGCGACATGCCGCCTCCACCTTCGGCCCCATCGAACCCGGTGCAAAGGTGTAGCTGCGCAACTGCTGTACCGTTGCCTCCCTCAATGGTTGAGCCTCTGGAGATCCCCAGTCGGTGTAGACAGCATCAACATCAGTGAGCAGCAGCAAAGCATCGGCTTTCAGCTCCGTCGCCAGTAGCGTCGCTGCCAGATCCTTATCGATCACAGCCTCAACGCCACGGATACCACCCGCCGACGTCACCACCACTGGAATTCCCCCGCCGCCAGCGCAGACAACCAGCACTCCTGCCTGTAGCAGTACTCGGATCGTCGGCAACTCGATGATCCGACGCGGTTCTGGAGAAGGGACGACGCGGCGGTAAGCATCGCCATCAGGGGCGATCGCCCAGCCCCGTTCTGCAGCCAGTTGCTCGGCTTCCCCTTGAATGTAGAGGGGGCCAATGGGCTTCGTCGGCTGGGCAAAGGCAGGATCGTCAGGATCGACCTCAATCTGCGTCAGTAAAGTTGCCACCTGACGACCAGGTAGCTGGTTGCGGAGTTCCTGTTCAATCAGGTAGCCGATCATCCCCTCCGTCTCAGCTCCCAAAACATCGAGGGGATAGGGGCGCACCCGCTTGTACGCCTCGGCTTGCAGCGCCAGCAGTCCTACCTGCGGCCCGTTGCCATGGGTGACTACGACGATATTCTCTCTGGCAACCTCCGCGATCACCGCTGCCGCGATGCTAATGTTGCGCCGCTGCACCTCAGCTTCCAGCTTCTGACCGCGCTTTAAGAGGGCATTGCCGCCAAGAGCGATAACAATCTGCATAATGGTCTAACCTCCTATTCCTGCGCGAACGAGAAATTTCTCAACCAGGTCTTCCAAACTGGGCTCGCCCGCTTCAGCGAACTCGTAGCGGGCACGCACGACTGGCTTGTTAACCTCGATCAGCAATGCCAGGTTACTCGGCGTCGCCGCTACCACTACATCAGCCTCGGCATTGTTGATCGTCTGTCGCAGTGCCTCAAGCTGCGCCGGGAAATAGCCCATTGCTGGAAGCACTGGCCCGATGTGCGGGTAGAGGGCGTAGACTGCTGCAATCTCCGGCACTGCATAAGTCCGCGGATCGACAATCTCCGCCGCTTGGGCGCGGGTAGCGGCGACGTAGCCAGCACCGTAGGGCATGCCGCCGTGAGTTGTCGTCGGGCCATCTTCAACCACCAGCACGCGGCGATCGCGCACGGCTTCTGGGTTGTCCAATCGGATCGGTGAGGCGGCACGAACCAGTACAGCATGTGGGTTGACGGCGCGGACTGCTTCGACCACTCGCTGCACATCCGCGTCGGCGGCGGCATCAACTTTAGCCACCACGACGATATCTGCCATGCGCAACACCACCTCGCCCGGGTGGTGGGTGGTCTCGTGGCCGGGGCGCAGCGGATCGACCAGCACGATGTGAAGGTCGGGTCGAATGAAAGGGAAGTCGTTGTTGCCGCCATCCCAGAGGATCAGGTCGGCCTCCTTCTCTGCTTTGCTGACGATGAGTTCGTAATCGACACCCGCGTAGACAACGTTGCCAACGTCCAGGTGCGGCTCGTACTCCTCCCGCTCCTCGAGGGTACACTCAGCTGCATCCAGATCTGCAACAGTGGCGAAGCGCTGCACCCTCTGTCGTTCGAGGTCGCCGTAGGGCATGGGATGGCGGATGACCGCGACGCGCAGTCCCCGCTTTCGGAGCAGCCTGGAAAGCCAGCGGGCGGTCTGGGACTTGCCGCAGCCGGTGCGAACCGCCGAGACGGCGATCGCAGGCACTTTCGCCCGCAGCATGGTGTGTTCGGGGCCTAGCAGCACGAAGTCTGCACCAGCTACCAGCACCTGGGAGGCCAGGTGCATCACCTCGGCGTGCGTCACGTCGCTGTAGGCGAATACCACCTGATCGATTCTTTCCTGGTGGCAGAGAGATTCCAATTCTGCTTCGTCAACGATCGGGATGCCATCGGGATAGAGAGGCCCCGCCAGGGACGGCGGATAGCGGCGGTCAGCAATGCCCGAAATTTGCGCCGCCGTGAAAGCGACTACTTCGACCTGGTGGTTGTCCCGGTAGACCATGTTGAAATTGTGGAAATCGCGACCGGCTGCGCCCATGATCGCAGTTCGAGTGCGCGATCGCTCTTTAGCTATCATCTGTCCCCTCCACCCGTTCATTCTCGGAGCGACTATATCGAATTGACCCAAGAATTCTGAATTCTGAATTCTGAATTCTGAAAAAATGCGTTCTCGGTGGATAAGCCTTAGGCCCGAATTAATTTGTGGAGACAATTTAAGTTATATCCTTGGCCGGAGCCCCTGGATTCATCCATGGGGTCGTTTCAGACTTCAGACTTCATCACTTCAGACTTCATTGGTGTACTGAGCCTTACTTTTTATAGTATAACTTACATGATTAGAAAATCGATAATAGTCATATTTGATGACGTTAATGATGATCCCCTTTGGTTGAAACTAGCGTTTAGTGGGAAAACACTGTCGATAAACTGCTATATTTGCTCGGAGTGAGAGCCTCTCTAATAGATTTGTTTACCAGCGAGCTAAACATCTGGCGCAGTTGAGCAAGGGTAATGTTGCTGAGGTGTTAGCAGAAACCATCAAAGATCCCGCAAGGGTACTGCGACCATAGCGGTAGCTTGGTCGTAGGGGAATTGCGGGCAACCAATAATTACTTCGACGGAGTTTCTTGATGTTGGATATACTTTTTAATTGGATCAAGATTTGGATAGATAGGTCATAAACTGTACCGACTGAAAGACTTTTCATTTTCGGGAGT
>JBFRWF010000426.1:0-38347 GCA_051439465.1 Xenococcaceae cyanobacterium
ATTAACGGCATGGTTCAAAATAGGGTAACACTAGAGGGGGTGCGTGCTCGCGCAGTGATCGCAATAAGCCCCGACCGACTCTTGATTTTATCGCCAACTTAAAGAGGATAAACTCAGTCTCTGTAAAGGTTTTAAGTAGCTTGTCCCCCCTCAGGGTGAAACCATTTCCACTGGTTTTACCGAATCAACGTTTAACCAAGTGATTAGCAAGCGGTTTGTCAAGAAACAACAGATGGGCTGGACACCCAAAGGTGCCCATCTTCTGCTCCAGGTGCTCACGCTCCTCCTCTTACCTGCGATCGGCTTGATGGTAAATGGGAGAACCCTTGTCGGGGACGAAGTGGCAGGTTTTGTAAGAACGCCAGAAGGCTTGCCAAACTAGACGTTCTGATTTGCGATAGTAGTCTCCCAAAATAGGCTTAATCGCCTCTGTCGCCATTTTTAAGTGGTAATGAGGTATGCTCAAAAAGATGTGGTGAACCACATGGGTGCCTATATTGTGGTGAATATTGTTAATAAATCCGTAGTCGTGGTCGATGGTGGATAAGGCTCCTTTGAGGAAATACCAATCTTTGCCGCGATACCAAGGAATGTCCGGATCGGTGTGATGTAAATAGGTAACGAAATCCAACCACAAGACGAAAATAATGTACGGGATGAGGTAATATTTGATCAGCCACATCACTCCCCATTGATAGGTCAAAAACCCGAAAAACACAACCATCGCAACCCAACAAACCGTGCTGGTAATGACATCCCATTTCTCTGATGGTTTAAACAAAGAACTACTAGGAAGAAAATGATTGCCTTCTTCTCTACCTGCAGTACGTTTAAACAGGTAGAGAGGATACAAGAACAAGAACATTTGGTAGCGAAGAAACTTCAGATACTTCAGCATCTCGTTGTAATAAGATTCTGAAACAGGATACCAAGTTTCGTCAGTGTCGATATTGCCTGTATTTTGGTGATGGATGCGATGGCTGATGCGCCACCCATGGAAGGGAACAAGTAGAGGAGTATGACAAAGATGACCCACGAGATAATTCAGCCATTTATATTTAGAAAAAGAGCGATGACCGCAATCGTGACCGATAACAAATAAAGCCCAGAACATTGTACCTTGAGCAATCCAGAAAATCGGGAAGAAAACCCAAGAATCTAGAGTGTAAGCGAGGGCATACAACCCAGCGATAATCCCGATATCGAGGAAAAAGTAGGAAAGGGAACGAACGACAGAAGATTCAAAGCAATGAGGAGGAATAGCTGCTTTGAGTTCTTGTAAGGTAAAGGGAAGTTTGCTCGCTTCTGATGATAGCATTTCTGGCGATCGTTTTTTTTGCAATTGCTCTGTGGAGTTAAGGATACTGGCCTGCACTCTATATCCTCCGAAGTAATGATAGAAGTATCACAATTAGCAACAATATCATATATTGTACACATTTGCTGCTGATAGTAGCCCCGGAAAGGATAGTCAGGGGACATGATGTATTCTGAGGACAAACTACACCTATTTATCGGACACTTCGAAGAAGCAATCCAATCCTTCAACTTGGGCAAGGCATAGTTATAGGAACGGCGACAAGTTTCTAACCATTCCATGAGCAACTCTTGTTGTTTGTCGTCGGGATAAATTCGATAGGTGTAGTTGAGAGTCAACATAATTTGATTCTACCACAAAGTTGACCAGTGGGAGATTTTTTGTGTACTGAGTTTGGCTGTTTCTCTCAAATAACTCGTCAAGTTTTTGAGGAGATAAAATTTTTTCGAGAAGTCCGCCAACCATCACCGAAATCGGACTTTCCTGGACAAAACGCTCAAATACTTGACTTAGCACCATTCTTGGTTTTTTCCCTCAGTATTTTGGATTTCTTCACCAAACTATAAATCTGGGGAAATGACAAGACCTTGAAAGGGCTGGTTCTAGAATTGATGGAGCTAGCGCTTAGTTATTCTGCATAAGTCGGCGATCGCGGAGCGTGGGCGTTAGCGCATTCGCCTTTGTGGGGGGAGCTCAATTAAGCCACTTTCACCAACGCTAAACCCTCCTCTTGCTTAATCTCGTAGCTTCCCAAGGGTTTGTTTGCAGGACCATTTACCACCTTACCATCAGAAGCAAACTTTGACCCATGACAGGGACAGGCAAGATTCTTAGCATCAGCGTCCCAAGCAACAGTACAACTTTGATGAGTACAGATGGGGTTAAGAGCAGAGAGATTGTTGTTTTCAGGATTGCGAACAACGATAACGCCAGCTTTCTTATCCAGAATTAGACCTTGCCGATCTAACTCTTCAATGGTGCCGATGACCATGAATCCATCCTCTCGCAGAGTTTTATCAACTTTCGGACTTTCCTGTTTGGCTTGTGGCCGATCATCAGAAGAACAAGCGGCGATCACTACTGGCAGATAGCTTGCTAACGCACCAACACCAACCCAGCCTAAAAATTTACGACGATCCATGGTTACCTCTATGATTGTTGAATGGGCAAATCTCCTACAGTGGCTTCAGGTTCAACTGCTTCTGTTTGTTGAGAGCCGAACCAACCCTTGTGTCTAGCAGTAGCAGCGAGGACAAACAGTAAATCTACACCTACAAGGCTAGCAACAATTAACTCTGAGCCACCAGTGCTAAAGCCATAACTGTGCAAACCATTACCCAGAACAAAATTAACACCGTACCAAGCCATTAGCACAGCATTAAAACAGACGACGCTGATTACACCCATACCGAAGTCACTTAACCAACCTACCAGACGACCATGCAAAGGCACTAGGTAGCACATCAGCGCAATTAAAGCCCAGGTTTCCTTCGGATCCCAACCCCAGAAGCGACCCCAGGAAAAATGCGCCCAGATACCGCCGAGAATTACACCAGTGGTGAGGAGGAGGACACCCACCTGGATGACGCGGTAATTCAACTTGGAGAGATTGGAAATTCGTTGGGATAATTGAGGTGCAAACAGGTAATGTCCAAGGATAATATGCCCTAATCCCATCGCCAGGGCAAAACTGGCATAGCTGAGGGTAATAGTAGGAACGTGAATACTCAGCCAGAAATTATCCCGCAGCACTGGTACTAAAGGTTTGATACTCGGATCTAGTACGGCAGGGAGACTATCTGCTAGGAGGAGACAGACTACTGATAAGGGTGCTGCTGCCAAAAGGTAGTATTTAGCACGGTAAATTAGCTCAAACAGTAGGGCAAAAACCGCAATTCCAAATCCTACCCAAATCACTGATTCATACATATTGGTGACGGGAGGACGACCAGCAATTTGCATTCTCTCGATAAAACCATAGCCTTGTATGAAAATACCAGCCACGAAAATTCCCAAGGCTCCCCAGTAGAAGTCAAATTGCTTTAACCACAGTACTAAGAGCATCACCAAGAAGGCGATGGCGTATAATTTCCAAGCTTTGCCAAAGGGATGCAAACCATAGAAGTTAACTTCCCGTTCCAGGATAGAATCATCTGGGTAAACCTGGGGACTGAGGTTATGAAGCTGCTGATGGAGATTATTGGCAACTTCTCCCAACACTTCTAAATGTTCTGGACTCGATTGATAAATCTGTTTGAGCATTTCGTACTCAGCCACCAGCGGTGTCACTTGTTCTGGCTGGTAATATTGCTGTGCAACGTCGAGACCGATCCATTTACCTTTACTATCTGTGGGATGGGGAACTAAAGGAAGGGAATTGTTTCCAACTGTATCCAGCATCGACGCCAGTCGGTCTTCAATTGTTAAGGCTTCTCGCTCATCCCGCGTCAAGTCAAGGTTATCAGCCTGCTTTTGCCTTGCTTCCATGACAATGGAACCTAGGGAGGAATTGATCAATTCCTGGAAGGTAAAATATTTACGTTCTGGATCAAGACCTACTTGCTCTTTGAGGGGACGGTAACTAAAGAGAATAAATGGCTCTTGATTCCAGTCTCGGTCATTAAACCACAGTGAGAGGTAAGTTTGGAGATAGTCGAGGGTTTCTCCCTCGTTCCCTGGTTCTACCTGGGAAACCTGGCGGTAGCGGGTTGAACCGTGGATTTGTGCTACTGTCTCCCGCGCCACTGTATCTAAAGGCTTTTTACGACCATCAAGTTGGACTGCCAGGGTTTGTAAAGGTTCTAGGGATGATGTCTGGAACTGGTTTAAGGGAACTACTAAGATGAGGATTCCTAGAGAGAGTCCGATTAGGAATTTTAAGAATTTCATGATGTTTTGCGTGTCGGAAACTTTACTTATGGTATACGTATAGTAGGTATGGAGGTTTATCAAATATTTGGATATTTTCTGTCCTCCCCCTCTTCAAGAATGATTATCATTTTTGGTATTCTCAATAATCCCTGACGGACTCTTGATTTTATCGCCAAATTAAAGAGGTTAAGCTAGGCTCTGTAAAGTTTTCAAGGAGCTTGTCACCCCCTCAGCCTAAATATGCTCTTAAGGAATTAGTTCGCACTCGAACATTTTATTGGCAATAGGTCCTGCCACTCGATTAATGAATTCTTCGCGCATTTCAGGATTAGCTCGCAACATCTCAATCGCCTTTTGTTTGATGGCTCCTTCCGGACCTTCTGCTGTGGGCTGAGATTGCATTTGGGATAACTCCTGACAGGAAGAATTCTCAAATTTCTGGGTAACAAGATTGGTAGCTATATCCATCAATGCTTCTTTGGATATTTGTGGCTGCGAGAAGACACTACAGCCATACATGGAAAGATAACTCAGAACGGCGAGAAAAAGGGTTTTCCTCATGAATCAATCCGACAAAATGTCATCTAAAACCTCACGGGAGCGTTTCCTCCACCATCTTTTAAGTGGTGGAGGAAACGCGACGCGGCAATATGTATCTAAGCGAAGCTTAGTTACATTTTTAAATGCCTTCCCCTTTAGGGGTTGGACAAGAAGAGGAATAGTACTTGTCCTTATTTCCCTGTATGCCGGGAACGCCTTGCTATTCCAGTAAAGTTAGCCTCGCCAATGTTATCGGTCGGTACATCTCGACCGCACTGTCTTACCCATCGTAAAACTGTTTAACGACCAAGTTCTAGAGCTACAGACTGGCTACGCATCCGTAGGTAGGAACTTTAACTCTTGCCGATAACGTAGTCAGTTAAGACCAAGGCTGGTCAGCTACCTAAAGGTTTGAGGCATGATGCCCCGTCTCTTTAGAGCGGGGTGCTGACTAAATAAGATAGGACTTACCCATTATACTCTCTTTTCTTCTTATCCAGGGGTATTTCATTCTAGATACCTGCCTGTGTCCGAATGCAATCACCTGTGTCTGAATGCGATCGCATTCGGAAAAGACACTCATAAATCTTAACACTGCTAGGGTTTTAGATCCGGATTCAGTATCACCAGTCACCATGAAAATCCTACAAAGTCTCTAGCAGTGTTTTGAGAATCAGATAGGAAGAGGTAGCACCTGGATCTTGATGACCAGCACTTCTCTTTCCTAAATAGCTTGCTCGTCCCTTTTTTGCTACCAAGGGAATGGTCTTTTTCATCCCCTCCTCAGCCGCTGCCACAGCCTGTTGCATAGCTTCTACTGTGCTATTCCCCTTAGATATAGTTTGTTTAAAAGCATCTACCGCCGGGGAGAGAGCATCGACCATAGTTTTATCCCCCAGGTTTGCCTTCCCCCTTTGTACTACTCCATCCACTCCTGCCTGGAGTAGCGCCGCCATATCTTCTCCTGTAAGTTCCTGCTTTCCTTTCACAGCCATACTAGCCCGCAGAAACAGCGTGCCTAAAAGGGGTCCACTTGCACCCCCTATACTGGATATTAGGTTCATGCTGACTGTTTTGAGAATGCTGCCAATGTCCTTATCAGCAACACTGGGCAACTGGCTCATCACCTTTTGGAAGCCCCGATTCATATTGATGCCGTGATCGGCATCGCCAATGGCTGCATCCAGTTCCGTCAGATAATCCTTATTCTGCTCCAGTACAGCGGCTACATTTGTCAACCACTGTACGATTTGCTCTTTCTTTACCATCATCAATTTTCGTATTGTTCGTAAGCACCGACAATCTTCTGGACGAGGGGATGGCGGATAACATCCGCTTGAGATAGTTCACAGAAGCCAATCCCTTCAACTGATTTCAGGATTTTCCTGGCAACTACCAATCCTGAATCTTGGTAATTCGGCAAATCGATTTGAGTAATATCACCCGTAACCACCATCCGGGAACCGAACCCCAAACGAGTCAGCACCATTTTAAGCTGGGCTGGGGTGGTGTTTTGGGCTTCATCAACGATTACAAAGGCATTACTCAGGGTACGCCCCCGCATATAAGCCAGGGGGGCAACTTCAATTTTGCCCCGTTCCATCAAATCAGGGATTTTTGTCGGGTCAATGAATTCATACAGGGCATCATAGAGGGGGCGCAGAAAAGGATTTACTTTCTGCTGCAAGTCTCCGGGCAAAAAGCCGAGTTTTTCTCCAGCTTCAACTGCTGGTCGAGTGAGGATCAGGCGATCGCATTGATCGTTGAGGAGTGCCTGCACTGCCAAAACTGCGGCCAGAAAGGTTTTTCCCGTACCCGCTGGTCCGATGCAAAAGGTAATATCATGGGTTTGAATGGCTTTAATATATTGGCGCTGGCGGAAGGTTTTTGCCCGGATCAATTCACCTCGCCGAGTGCGGGCGAGAACATTTTGCTGTAAATCCTGATATTCCTCTAAGCGCCCAGTATCGAGGGCGTGAAAGGCTGTGAAGATATCGGGTTGGGAGATGGTTTTTGCTTCTTTCCAGTAGGGTTTGAGCGATCGCACTATTTGCACGCAGCGTTCCACGGGTTTAGCTTTGCCATAAATGAGCAAATCTTGACCCCGCAGTACCAGTTGCGCCCCAGTGTGACGGGACAGGAGTTTCAGGTTTTCTTCCCCAACCCCCGCTAAGGCGATCGCGCTTTCACTACTTAGTAGCTGAATTGTCTCAGATGCTTCACTCATAACTACAAATATAGTTCCTAGAAGAAGCTAGCTGGGAAACCAATTTAACTCATTCCTGTCGAAGGTAGACTGAAGCTGGGATATTTGGCGCAAATGAGCAGCTAAATGCTCTCCATTGAGAGGGGTGAGCAAATAATCTTCAACCCCTAGATGTCGCTCCAACCAGGGAATACCATTTCCCGCTTGGCTACTGAGAGCAATAATCGGCACCTGTTGGAGTTGGGGATGCTCGCGAAATTGCTTTGCCCAAGTTTTTGCCCTTTCTTCGGAAACTTTCCCAGCAATCAGCACCATGTCTACAGGATCGGACAAAGATTGAGAGGTTAATGCTTCTGGAGAGGAGACAAAAGTTACGGCAAACCTATTGAGAGAGAACAATTGCTCAAGGCTTCTAGAGTCAGTAGGGGGTGTACCAATGGCAACCACACGGATGAGATCCGATTCATCCTCAAAATTCTGCCCTTGTGATTTATAGCAACCTTTTTTCAAGTCCCCATCGCAGAGAGTGCAACTGGGCACATCGTAAGCAGATCCCGAAGGTATGGGAATGGGCAAACTGCAGCGAGCGCACTCGCCAACAGTACAGCTGCCGCTTAAGAACTGACCAAAGCAATGAGTATCACCTTGCAAATAGAGTGAGGGGAAGTCTCGACGTTGCTGAAACCGCCTCCAGAAATTCTGAAAATCGAGGTGATAGCCCTGATATTGATAGATCAACCCCTCAAATGATATAGGACTAGAAAGGGGACTAATAATAGCCTTGCCCCGGCTTAGAAAATAAGCAACGTAGCTCATCAGCAGGTCAATACTAGTGACTGTCTCGCCAATGTTTTTTTTAACAGGTACTTGCTGGCGATCTGGAACTTGAAGAAGCTGCTTTGGAGAAGAGTGCAAAGAGCTAGGGAATTCTGATTGGAGAATAACCCGATCGCCCCCTTCTGCTTTTGCTCGATCTAGTGCCTGATATGCAGCCGTAATTAGCATGGCAGGAGCAATTTCAGAGCAAGGACTGACGCTAGCAACTCCCAAGCTGATAGTCATTCTGGGAACTTGGGTATTTGCCCGAGCAATCTTCAAAGCTTTAACTTGAGAGTGGATTTCCTCTGCGATTTGAACAGCGCCTGCCCCTTCTGTGCGTGGCAGAAGAACGATAAATTCTTTTCCTCCATAACGGGCGACTAAATCACTGGAACGCTTAACCGCACGGCGAATCCCATGGGCGATCTGTTGCAAGCACTTGTCCCCGACTTGATGACCATAGATGTCATTAAACTCCTTGAACCAGTCAAGATTGCAGATAATGAGAGACAGAGGTTCTTGCTCTTTTGTCATCTGCAGCCACTCTTGCTGAAGGTACTCGTCAAAATGGCGGCGGTTTGCCAACTGCGTCAGATCATCTAAGGAGGCAAGGCGCTGCAACTTTTGGTTAACTGTGTGTAAGTGTTGATAAAGCTGGTCTTGTTGAATGGCGATCGCCACCTGGCTTGCCAGTAATGAGAACAGGGCAATCTCTGACTGTTGCCATTGTCGGGGTTTGGAACACTGATGGGCAATTAGCAATCCCCACAACCGATTTGGGATTTCCCTTTGCTCCCCCTCTGTCTTATCCACTTCTTCTTGAAGGGAAGATTCTAACTCCGGACTGTATAGCAGTATGGGTACTACCAATTTTGCTTTGACATCAAAAAAGGTTTCTAATGTGGTCATGGAGCATTGCTCTAAACCTGCCTGGTGAATATCTTCAATGACCCGAATCTTGCCCTGCTGAAATTGCTTAATCTCCTTAAAACTGAAGAAGTGACCCATCCTCGATTTCAGCATAGTCTTCGAACCAAATGCCAAGGACTCCTCCAAGACTTGAATTTTACCATTGGGGGCAAATTGGCAGATCATCACCCGGTCAGCCTGAAGAAATTGCCGCACCCCTAGCAAGATGGTATAAAGAACTTTCTTGATATTCAAAGATTGGGGAATGGATTGGGCAATAAGCGCTCTGGGCATGGTTTTCCTTCCCGTCCCCACCTGCTGTTCTTGCTCAACTGGTTGCTGTAGTTCTTTCTCTAAATCTTGGCGATGAGTGAGATTCGTAATATCACTCAAAGAAGCTTTTCTTCTGCGTGCTTGTAATCCTTTTGCCCGCTTTGATTCAGTGATGTTGTTACAAACCCCATAAGGAATTTCTTGATGACAATGAAGGCAAAACCAATAAAGTTTTCCTGAGCGGACATGACACAATACAGGGTATGAACAAAAGGGGCATATATGCTTATTATGTTTCATGAATATTTATTTGTTAATTTATTAAAAATCAAAAGAAATATTAAAAACTTAATGTTGATTATTGCGGGCTGACTAACAAGATGATAGCTTGAGTTTGTAATTTCGCACTGTTATTATACTATGATTGTACGGTCAATGGCCTAGCCTTGTCAAGAAACAGACAATTACCGCCAAGACTATCCCTGGCTATTTGAACGGATTATTCAGATTCATCACATCTGTGGAGAAACTCTACCTCCAGGATTAGGTTAGAAACAAGGAAAGGTGGGAAGAAATTCCCAATCACCAGTCACCAGTCACTACGATGCTCGCGCATCAAAGATTTCTGCGCGTCGGATCGCCAGTCACCAGTCACCAGTTACCAATGAAGAATAAATTACTTAGTTTAGGAATAAGTATCTGTGTAGGATTGATGCCAGGAGGAGTGCAAGTCAGCCTCGCCTTACCGCCGCCGGAGGAGGTGCCCGAGGAAGTATTGCGTAACGAGATTATTACCGAAGCGCGATCGCGTGTTGATGGTGAATCCCTTACCGCCGCTGAATATGCAGAATTACAAGCCCAGCTAGCAGAAAGCCTCTTCCCTCCTCAGTTAAACCCCAAAGTGCGAGAGTTGATCTTCCTGCTGCAAGTACGTAAGTTCCTCAAGACTATTATTCCATTTTGACAGCAAGGCTACATTTGAGGTGTAATAGAAAGTTACCTCATTTTAAGTCTTCGGAGTCTCCCTGTCTAAGCGTGTTACTCTGTTTTGAACCATGCCATATTATGGTTCCTTTGCCTTCCCGTTTGTCGATCTTGGTAGCTGAATGTCCACAACTATTGCCCCTGAACAAGTTAACCAGATAGTTAACAATCTACACCACGACCCCTTTGAAATACTTGGAGCCCATCCAATAAAAGAAAATGGCAAAGTAGAAAACTGGATAGTACGAGCCTATTTCCCTAAAGCAGAGGCAGCCTGGGTAATTTGCCCAGAGGAACGCACTGAATATCCGATGCAATCGGTGCATCATCCTCACTTTTTTGAATGCACCATCGAAACAACGGAACTAGTGAACTATCAACTGCGCATCCGGGAAGGGGAACGGGAGCGAGTTATCTACGACCCCTACGCCTTTCGTTCTCCGAAGTTGACCGACTTTGACTTGCACCTGTTTGAGCAAGGCAATCACCACCGCATCTACGAAAAACTGGGGGGTCATCCTGCAGAAATGGATGGGGTGAAGGGGGTTTACTTTGCTGTCTGGGCACCCAACGCCCGGAATGTTTCTGTCCTCGGTGATTTTAATCGCTGGGATGGACGAGAGCATCAAATGCGCAAAAGTGAAAAAGGTGTTTGGGAACTGTTTATTCCCGAAATTGGCGTTGGCACCGCCTACAAATATGAAATCAAAAACTGGGAGGGGCATATATATGAGAAATCTGACCCCTGCGGTTTCCAGCAAGAAGTGCGACCGAAAACCGCTTCCATTGTTACTGATTTAGATGTTTATGAGTGGAGTGACGACGATTGGATGCAAAAGCGCCGTCACCAGGATCCACTCACCCAACCAATTTCAGTTTATGAAGTGCATTTGGGTTCCTGGCTTCATGGTTCCTCTAGAGAAAAAACCCAGTTGCTCAAAGGTGAGTCAGAACCAATCCAGGTTTCAGGACTTAAGCCAGGGGCTCGTTTTCTCAGCTATTATGAACTGGCCCAAAAGCTGATTCCCTATGTCAAGGAACTGGAATATACCCACATTGAGTTACTGCCAATTGCAGAGCATCCCTTCGATGGCTCTTGGGGATATCAGGTGACAGGTTATTATGCTGTTACCTCCCGCTACGGCACCCCGGAAGACTTCATGTATTTTGTAGATCAGTGCCATAAAAACGACATTGGCGTGATTATGGACTGGGTACCGGGTCACTTTCCCAAAGATGGTCATGGCTTGGCTTTCTTTGATGGCACTCACCTTTACGAATATAAAGATCCCCGCAAGGGGGAACACAAGGAATGGGGAACATTAGTATTCAACTACAGCCGCAATCAAGTGCGTAACTTTTTGGTGGCTAATGCCCTATTCTGGTTCGACAAGTATCATATAGACGGCATTCGGGTGGATGCGGTTGCTTCCATGCTTTATCTGGACTATTGCCGCAAAAATGGAGAATGGCTTCCTAACGAATATGGCGGTAGAGAAAATTTAGAAGCTGCTGATTTCTTGCGTCAGGTGAATAGTGTCATTTATAGTTATTTCCCTGGTGTGCTCTCCATTGCTGAAGAGTCAACGGATTGGCCGATGGTATCTTGGCCGACTTATGTGGGGGGATTGGGCTTTAACCTGAAGTGGAATATGGGCTGGATGCACGATGTGCTCGATTACTTCAGCATGGATCCCTGGTTCCGCCAGTTCCACCAGAACAATGTCACCTTCAGCATGTGGTATCACCACAGCGAGAACTATACCCTGACACTTTCCCACGATGAGATTGTCCACGGCAAGAGTAATATGCTGGGCAAGATGCCGGGGGATGAGTGGCAGAAGTTTGCCAATGTCCGCTGTCTGTTTACTTATATGTTCACTCACCCGGGCAAAAAGACTACATTTATGAGTATGGAGTTGGGGCAGTGGAGTGAGTGGAATGTTTGGGGGGATTTGGAGTGGCATCTGTTGCAATACGAGCCCCACCAAAAGCTAAAACAGTTTTTCACTAACCTCAATGTACTCTATAAAAGCGAACCAGCTCTTTATACCCAAGATTTTGCGCAGCAAGGTTTTGAGTGGATCGATTGCAGTGACAGTCGCCACAGTGTTGTTTCTTTTATTCGTCGCAGCAAGGATTCTGCGGAGTTTATTGTCACTGTCTGTAATTTCACTCCTCAGCCTCACAGCCATTATCGCGTCGGTGTCCCAGAGATAGGATTCTACACTGAGTTGTTCAATAGTGATGCCCGTGAGTATGGCGGGAGCAATATGGGCAATTTAGGGGGTAAGTGGACGGATGAGTGGCCATTCCACAACCGACCTTATTCTCTGGATTTGTGTCTGCCACCCCTGGGGGTGTTGATTCTCAAGCTAGATCGAGAGAAGACAGCAGCGGCAATGCAGCAGTCTAGTTGAGTCAAAAGTCAAAAGTAAGATTAGACTAACAATTGCTACCCACCAGCCACAAAGATTCGCCGCTAAAAATTCTGGTGGGCAATGCCTAAATTGAGCTGGGTTGATTAGCCCAAGAAATCTGGCATTGCCCACCCTACTAAGTGCTCAGGGCATGGTTCAATATGTAGAGTGGCAAGGTAACACATAGGGGTGTTAGTCTGGGGAACTTTTAGAACTTTGTCCCCTCTGATCATGTCTCCCTCTCTCCCCCTGCTCCCCCTGCTCCCCCTGCTTCCCCTGCTTCCCCTGCTCCCTACTTTTGCCTTTTGCATGCAAGCCTTTAGACTTCGTCGCTGCTAACGCAGATGCCTTTGAGCGCTCTGCGGAGCAGCGACGCGCTGCGTAGCAGGGACGAAGTCTAGTCTAGCGAGTCCCTGTTCCCTGTTCCCGGATTTGGTATGAGTCATTAGTCGTTGCGCCCAGAGGATGTCACCAATTGCTATTGAGCAAATCTGCGATCGCCTGCTGTTCTGCGGCGTCTTGCTCAGGTGGACTCTGACGGGTATCAGTAATCAGCCAATCGAGGGCTGCTGCTTGGACATCAATCACCGCCCCGGTTTTATCAACACAATAGCGTCCAAAGACCAATTTATCCACCAAACACGCCTTTGAACCTATGCGGGAATATTCAAAAATCACACTGTTATCAACCGTTGCCCCCTTACACACCCAGCAATTGGGACCAATCATCGTCGGTCCAATAATCTTCGCTCCATCCTCAATCCGCGTCATGCTACCAATGTAAACTGGTCCGGTGATGTCCACTTCCTCCCAGTTCACTGCTACATTCAGCCCGGTATAAATGCCAGGAGCGACTTCTGTACCGGGAATGGCCACATTTTTAATTTCTCCGAGCAAGACACCCCGAATAGCATGCCAGTAGTCTGGAACTTTGCCGATATCAACCCACTCAAAGTCCATACATATGCCGTAGAAAGGAGCTCCTTTTTCTACTAGCTTGGGAAACAGCTCACTGCCAATATCATATTCCTGATTTGGGGGAATGTAATTAATAACCTCTGGCTCAAAAACGTAAATGCCCGTGTTGATATTGGTACTAAGGGCTTCCTTCACAGAAGGCTTTTCCTGAAATGTCTGAATTCGACCTTCCTCATCGGTGACAACAACACCGTAACTGGAAACATTCTCTCTTGGTACAGACTTCGTCACAACTGTGGCGATCGCGCCTTTTTCCTTATGCCATTTCACTACTGCGGTTAAATCAAGATCGATGAGAGCATCGCCGCACAGAACTACAAAGGTATCATCAAAAAATGGATTGAAGTCCTGGATGTGCCTTATGCCACCAGCAGATCCTAACGCTTCCCCCACCAACGTACCATCTACAATCCGCCCTTCAAAAGAATAGCCAATATGGACACCGAAGCGTTGACCATCGCGGAAATAGCTTTCTATCTCCTCAGCAAGGTGACTAACATTAACCATTATCTGGTCAAAGCCATGCTGTCGTAACAGTTCTAGTAAGAACTCCATCACTGGCTTTTGCAAAATGGGAATTAGTGGTTTAGGAATCGTGTGAGTAATGGGCTGTACACGAGTCCCTTTACCAGCCGCCAGAATCATGGCTTTCATGAATATTTCTTCCTTAACCCTATGCCAAACATTTTTATTTATCTTAAACCTGCCAGAAGACCCCTGCCATAATCGTTATACAGCAATCGGAATTGATTTGTAAAAAAGAACAGATGAGGAGAGGGTGAAGGATGTCAAATAAGCCTGATTTTCAAGTCTTGGTAGAATTCTGTTTGCCATAACTCTACCTTAGATTGGGCACAGAGCAACAAGAGCGCCCAGAAAACCCCTACCCGGTCATTGGATTTTGGATTGTCAGGTAATTGCTCTAAGATATGAGGAGAGAAAGCCGCATCAGTCCACCACTCTAATAGTTGGTCTAAATCGACCCAAGTTTCTTCCGGTGATAGCTGGGGCAAATGAAACATCAGAAACTGCTCTAATTGGGTGGCTACTTCAGTGAGATTTTCGTTGTGAGCCAGTTGAGTAATAACACGGGCAGCTTCCCGGCGAGACTGAGGACGAGGTCGTCCAGAGCGAGAGCGTGAGGGTCCCTCCTCCAACTCGGCTGCGATTTGCTCGATCTGCTCGATGAACTCCTGTAGAGTCACTCGGCGTCTGCCAGAAGGTGGGGCAGATGAGCGTCTGCGGATATGACGCTCTAGACGAACTGGTAAGGCACGTTGGCTTTCCTCCTCTTGGATACCATCGAACTCTGCTAACTCTGCCTCTTCTTCTGCCTCTTCTATACTTTCCAGCGTATCGGCTTTGAGTAAGACTAGCATCGATGCCCACAAAAAGGCTTGTCCCGACTGGGGTAAGTCCGCTTCCGAGTAAGCGGACTCTGTCTCATCTGCCAGTCCCAGTTCGCTCAAAAAGCGGTCAATTACTTCAATCACCTGGACATCCCAGGGGTCGATTTCTCCCTTTTGGGAAAGATTTAAAATCTCTAAAACCCTGGTATAATAATATTTATCAATATTAGTACTTTCCTTATTAGTGGATATTCCAGCCTGTTTTGTGAGCATTTTGTGAACAGTAATAGTTGGCCATTCCCTGGTGAACACAACAGGGGTTATGAAGATTGTAAACTTTTTCTCCAGTACGCTAGGATTTTAGGTGCAATGCGTTTTCCTCGCTCTTCGATTAAGGTATCAGCCATTGTCATCACTTCTATAGCTGTTTTATGTTGAGGGTCAGCGATACTTAAAAGAGGAACTTTATTGCCAAACTCTAGAAAACTAGTAAACATTTCCTCAGTGTCAAGGGAGAGTGGTGTCAGATATTTCCTTGCCGCTTCGCGGGTAGCTGGTTCGAGATTATCAGAGTCTAGAACTTCCTGGGCAATATACAGAGGACTATAGTGCTTCTGTAACCACTCCCACTCGAAAAGCCAGCAAAAGTCGATGAGTGCCGTTGCGTCTAGGATTGTTCCGTTAAGCGATGGCATAGATCTCTGTTTCCTGACGACGTACCCGCAGTTCTTCAACCGTTAGGTCAAGAAGTTCGGCTGCTTTCATTTCTGAGATTTTGCCCAAGGAGAGAGCTTGCCAGACCAGTTTTTTAAAGCGTTGGTTCTCTGGGAACTCAGATTCTGGTAAACGAGGCTCGATTTCGATCTCTTTGGTGAGGGTTTTTCCTGTGCGCTGCTTATATTGCCAACTCATTTTCTTGATGAAATCGCTATAGTTCAGTTTTCCCATTTTGTCAAGGCGCATCAGCATCATCGTGTAGCTAACTCGAAACTGAGCTTTTAGCTGGGGAAGATCACTGATGACATCCAAGGCTCGTTCTAGGGCATCTTGTGATACGAGTAGATGACTAGCAAAGTAATTGGCAACATCCTCTCGCGCTTTTTCTTCTTCCTTCGTTCCTTCGGAGATCAGGTTGTCTTGATACTCACCTCGATGGAAGATGAGATGTCCAATCTCATGGGCAATGGTAAATAGCTGTCGTTCAATGCTAATATTGTGGCTGTTCACTAACACGAATGCTCCTTGATCAGCACTACAGGCACTCAAACCAAAGAAATTTTTAATTGGAATAGGCTGGCGTAGGACTTTCAAGCCAATCTCTTCGGTCACTTCAAATAAGTTCAAGATAGGAGCATCCCCGATTCCCAAACGGTGACGAAACTGAGCAGCGATCGCGCTTATTCGCTTTTCATTCCCCTCTACCTGATGACAAGGGGTGCTTTCTGGGGCATAGGGGGGTAAGCCAACTGCCTGTTCCAGAGCGTTGTAGGTTTCTAGGATTCGCAGCACTTGGGCAGCAAATTGGGGCTTTTTGCCGAAGGAAGCATGAGCGCGAAAGCGGAAGTTGGACAGTCCTTGGCTTTCCGAACGCAGCAAGTCATCAAGGGTAACACCCAAGGCGTGAGCTAAGACAGACAGGGTTTTGCTGTCGGGTAAGGTTTTAGCTTTCTCGTAGTTGTTGATGCTCTGGCGAGTTACCCCGACTATCTTGGCTAGTCGTTCCTGAGACAGGCGCAGACCTTTGCGATAGCGGAGCAAGTTGCCAGCGATAGTCTCCTTCATGGCTGATTCTCTCCCATAAGTATTGGAGGTGTAAACATTATTGTAAAAGTAGCTTTTCTTATATATTCTTATTATAAAAAAAAATGTCAAACTAATTTGACATTTAGAGAAGTGAATCTATGATTAAAATCGGAAGATATCAATTTCTGGGATCCCATTAGAACACAAGTGCCTTACGCGATCGCTCTGGGGATCCAATGAAATTATGCAAAATTGCCAGCCTTAGAAATTGATAGAATTTACGCCTTGACAAATTGACTGAAATGTGTATGGGGCAGTCTCGGTGCGCTGCCGAAGGCACAGCGGAGCTGACCGCTACCTAGCAACAAGCGATCGCTTCTTGAGCAGTTGTTGTACTCATTGGGCAATCACTTCTGCTGTTGATGTCTCTTCGGCTAAAACTTCAGAACCAGGTAGAAACTGTGGTTGCTTTTCAACCACAGCTTTCCATTCTTCAACATCTTGCTTTAACGCCTGAATCTGTTCATCTTTATCGCGAATTTCCCGATGTGCCCGACGATAAGCCAGCTGGCGTTGTAATCCTGTCCAAATACTAAACAGCCATGCTAAAACAGCACCAATTCCCATTGCCACAATGATTTCGATCGACAGAGGGGCTTGCACTTCAACTCCGGGAACGATTTGGATTGTTGAAAACTGAGGATTTTGGATGCTGAATAAGGCGAGAGCCAAACAAACAACAAAAATCAGCAAAAAATTAATTAGTCGCATTACCTAACTCCTAATGAGATCAATTCACAAGGATAGTCTGCCTGATTTTGCTAGAACCTGCATCCTCTTGTCCGTGCAATAGTTTACTATACTTTCATTTACTGGGTTAAACAGACAAGAACTAATGAACATATCTGTTGCCGATTTACGCCAGAACTACACTCGCGCTGGATTGAGTGAAGCGGATGCCGATCCCAATCCGTTTAAGCAGTTTAAAACCTGGTTTCAACAGGCAGTGTTAGCCCAGCTACCTGAACCGAATGCGATGACGATCGCCACCACTACCTCTGATGGTAAACCCTCAGCCCGGATGGTACTGCTCAAAGACTTCGATGAGCGGGGTTTTGTTTTTTATACCAACTACGAGAGTATCAAAGGACAACAGCTTGTAGCAAATCCTTGGGCTGCCCTCGTTTTTTGGTGGGTTCAATTAGAACGCCAAGTTCGCATTGAAGGTAGAGTTGAGAAGATTACCCCGACTGAGTCAAATGCCTATTTTCAAAGTCGTCCTAGGGATTCTCAGCTCAGTGCCTGGGCGTCAAATCAAAGCCAGGTAATTGATAGCCGCGAGGTGCTTGAGCAGCAGTTAGAGGAATTGAAGCAAAAATATGCCGACAAAGAGATTCCTCGCCCGCCCTATTGGGGAGGGTTTCGGGTGATTCCTTCAGAAATTGAATTCTGGCAGGGGCGTCCCAATCGGCTACACGATCGGTTACGCTACAGGCTGGTTGAAGATGGTAGCTGGATCAGGGAGCGATTATCACCTTAGTTAAGAGATGTGTTGGCAGCGACGGACATGATAAGTCAGGAAGGTATTGAATTTGACATTACCTTCTAGCCAATGCTAAAATCATGTAAAGTGAGTAGAAAAAATTTATTTTCACCATTGGAGAAAATAGTCAACCACCCGCCCTCGACCTTACGGTACGAGCGTGACTTTCATTACCAGACAGGAGCCTGGTAAAGAGGATATCCTAAATGTTGACTACTGGGAGGTTGTTCAGATGATTTACCGTTTGTTTTTAGCTTTTTTCTTAATCTCTGCCTTAGCACCAGTAAGTGTAGCGACTCTCTCTGATGATGTGAATGATCGTGAAAGTATACCTGTAGCCCCCTTTAAGCAACGTGATTGTACACATAATCCAAGAGGGTGTGGAGATTCTACTCACTAACATAGCTTTGACAGAAGTTACGAAGCTTCTTGAATTCTTCTTTGCGTTCTTTTTGAGAATTATAGATGTTGCGGAACTTCTGGACACCTTCCAAGCGACCTTGCTCAGTAATATTATCTAATTTAATATTTGAATAATTAGCATTCAAATAGTCATAACTCAACTGACAACTGTGTTCTAGTAGCTCATCTAATATTTGTTCGTGTCCGTGGTTTATCTTTTCCGGCAATTGCCATAGGATTGCAGTTTTGTCCTTACTGGCTGAGGCAAGTTTCTTTCCGTCTGGACTGAAACTCACTTTAGAGACTTCCATGCGATGTCCCTTAAGATCCATTAGCCAAGTGCCATCTAGCGCCCAGAGTTTGACAGTCTTATCCGCACTAGCGGAGGCTAAGAGCTGACCATTTGGGCTGAAATTTACCTCCAAGACTCGACTCTCATGTTCTCTAAGGGATTTGTAATATTTGTAAGACCTGCCCCTAGTGTCCCACTTCCAGAGCTTGATAGTCCCATCTGCACTAGCAGAGGCTAGTAGCTGACTATCTCGGCTGAAACTCACGCTAAAAACTCTATCACTATGCCCTTCAAGAGTATCAAGGGGAATGCCATCCCGCTTCCAGAGTTTGACAGTATTATCTGCACTAGCAGAGGCTAAGATCTGACCATTTGGGCTGAAACTCACCCCTAAGACTTGATCCTCATGTCCCTTAAGGGTTTTGTAATAAGTGTAAGACTGGTTCTTACCGTCCCGCTTCCAGAGTTTAACCGTCTTATCCGCACTAGCGGAGGCTAAGAACTGACCATCTTGGCTGAAATTCACGCTATAAACCTTATCAGTATGCTCTTTGAGTGTTTTGATCAGAGTGCCATCCAGCCTCCAGAGTTTGACAGTCCCATCTGCACTAGCGGAGGCAAAGATCTGACCATCTGGACTGATATCTATATCTTCAACTCCCAGCTCATGGGCGTCAGGGTTTTCTTCTTTGTTAAACACCTTGAGTGTACTTGAGAGGGTACCATCTTGCTGCCAGAGTTTTACCGTTCTGACACTGGTAGAAATAATCTGATCCTTTGGGCTGTTCTTTGGGCTGAATATTACCCCAGAGACCTTATCATCACCATGGTTAAGGATTTTGATTGAGCTGTTATCCTCGTCCAGGTCCTCCACTTTCCAAAGTTTAACTGTATTGTCATAACTGGCAGAGGCAAGTATTTTGCTATCAGGAGAGAAGCTGATACCAATTACCCCATCCCTATGGTCTTCAAAAGTATCGAGCAGCTTGCCATTCCGCGTCCAGAGTTTGATGGTTTTATCTTCACTCCCCGAGGCAATCATCTTACCATCAGGACTAAAGCTCACGCGATAGACTGCATCGCAATGCCCTTCATACCCTTCAAGGGTTGCGATCATAGTACCATTGCGCTTCCAGAGTTTAATGGTTTTGTCTCGACTAGCCGAGGCAATAATCTCACCATCAGGACTAAATCTTACTTGATAGATTATATCGCGATGCCCTTCAAGGGTTGTAAGCAGAGTGCCATCTCGCTTCCAGAGTTTGATAGTTTTGTCACGACTAGCCGAGGCAATAATCTCACCATCAGGACTCAAACTGACACTAGTAATCAAACCCTGATGCCCTTCAAGGGTTGTAAGCAGAGTGCCATCCCGCTTCCAGAGTTTGATAGTGTTATCAAGACTAGCCGAAACAATCCTTTGACCATCGGGACTAAAACTAACATGATTAACCGTATAACTATGCCCATATAGAGTATCGAGCACAGTGCCATCTCGCTTCCATAATTTGATGGTTTTGTCTTCACTAGCCGAGGCAATAATCTTACCATCAGGACTGAAACTAACACTAGTAATCGGACCAATATGCCCTACCAGGGTTTCGATCAGAGTGCCATCCCGCGTCCAAAGTTTGATGGTTTTATCGTAACTGGCTGAAGCAAAGGTCTGACCATCAGGGCTGAAAATTACGCTAACAACATCATCACTATGTGCTTCTAAGGATCTGAGCAGCCTCCCATCCCGCTTCCAGAGTTTGATGGTGTCATCTTCACTAGCCGAGGCAATAATCTCACCATCAGGACTGAAGCTCACGCTAAAGACTGTTGATTCATGTCCTTCCAAGTGGTTGCTTTGTTTGATCCAGTTACTTGATTGGAGGAGAGCAGTTATAACCTGAGCCTTATATTCGGGCTTGTTTATAAATATGAATTGAGATTGTTTTAGTTTTTGTCCAGCTTTTAGACTTGTTACTAGGGCATCAATTTTTTGAGTTGAGGTAAAACGGGATCCTGAAAAAGCCAATAGAGCTTTGAGCTCGCTGATTGCGGCATTTCGGGAAAGGTTGAAAAAGAACGCAACAGAAGCAATAGCAGCCACAGCAACCACTCCAAAAACCATCCGTTTTCTTTTATTTGCAGTTTCAGTCTTAACACTCTCTTCAATGTATTGAATGAGAGGTGGTTTTGGTCTGGGTTCCTTTTCTTTATCTTTTTCAGCCTGCCATAGCCACTTTCTTGCTTCTACTAAATTATTTCCCCGTAATAAAAAGTCTTGGGTACGCCCTTTATTCTCCCATTCTCTAGCACGCACAAGTAAGTGTGTATGAAAGCGTATATAGTTTAGATCTGTATCAATTGCTTTTATGAGTTTCTGGAAAGAGCTGTCGAAATCATCGCTCTCGCGGAAGAACAGCCAGTTATACTTGGATAGCTTAGGATGCACTTGCTTGTCGTCGAAATCATCTCGCCACACAATCGGCACGAGTCGCTTACCATACTTAAGTGCATGGTTAATCTCTTTACCACAGTATTCCGAAGCTAGGGAATCAGAACTGATGACAAAGACAAACGTATCAGCCGCCTCAATCCCCGCCTCAATTTCCTTCCACCACTCGGCTGTGAGCGGAATATTCTGCCAGTCCACCCAGGTATCGCGGTTGTATTCCTGGAGTGCTTTGCGGAGTGCCTGGACAAACTCTTTATCCTTGCGCGAATAGGAGATAAAAACGTCCTTGAACATTACACTATTACTAGCAGCTTCTTCACCTAACATTATGTATCATCTCTTTGCTCTGAACAACCGAAGTTTAAGAACTTAAGAAGCAAACTCAAGGATTTCTCTCAATCAAGACCCTAAAGCCTACCCCGTATGGGCTTCAGGGGCTTCCAACTTGAGCCAATCTGGCAATGGAGAACTTGCTTAACTTCGGATGGATTCCTTAACTTCTGTTTGAATTCTGCCTTGGTTGAATCATTCCCTAATTCAGCCAGAACTTAGAAATGTTATAGAAAATTGACATTTGAAGAAAAATGGTCACTGTCGAACGGTTTCTCACGCCGCCGATCACTTTTCAAACACGCTCTGAGAGTTAAGTTCGGTTCTTAAGTTCCTAAACTTCGGTTGTTCAGACCAAAGAGATGGTATATAGTATATGCCTTGATATTTTTATTATTCTAGTTATCAGTCGCATCTCCCCATCTGAGAGTGCAAAAAGATGAAAAATTTATTTGATGCCTTTATCTCCTACGGGCGAGCAGACAGCAAAGCTTTTGCTGCACAACTTAACGATAGATTAACCGAACTGGGTTTAAACGTCTGGTTTGATCAGGACGATATTCCCCCAGGCGTAGACTGGCAAAATCAAATTGATGATGGTATCGAGAAGGCGCATAACTTCATTTTTATCATTGCACCCCATTCGGTAAAATCTACCTATTGCCTCAAAGAAATTGAGTTAGCTGTTAAATACAACAAACGCATTGCACCAGTGCTCCATGTCAATTCAGATGCGTTTTTAGACCAGATACACCCAAGGATCAGAAAACTCAACTGGATATTTTTCCAAGAAGGGATAAACGATTTTGAAGCATCTTTTGCCAGCCTGATGAGTTTGCTCCGCCAACATGTTGATTATGTAGAACAGCATACTAAGTTTTTAGTTGAGGCCTTGGAGTGGTTGAGAAATCAAAAACAAACTAACTACCTGTTAATTGGGGACAAGCGAGTTCAAGCAGAATCTTGGTTAAAGATAAGGTTTAAGGATGAGCAACCCCCCTGCATTCCTACAGACTTACATTGTGAGTTTATTAGCGAAAGCACAAAGAATGCTAATAACTTAATGACGCAGGTGTTTATTTCGTTCTCGGAAAAAGACAGAGTCATCAAAGATAAAATCAGTAAGAAGTTGCTCCGAGAAGGCTTAACCATATGGAAAAATAAAACAGATAGAAAAACTGGGACAGAATTTCAAGATGAAATAAATAAAGGAATTGAAGGGGCGGATAACTTTGTCTATTTAATGTCCTCTGATTCCCTAGCATCAAAATACTGTCAGCAAGAACTTGAACATGCCTTGGTCAACAAAAAACGCATTATCCCTCTGCTGATTGAAGATCCTGGAACCCAACACATTCCGTATCAGCTACGCCGATTAAAATTTATTGATTTTACTCAGCATCAAGAGCAAGAAAAATACCAGACCAGTATTGATAAGTTATTAAATGAATTGAATCAAGATGCCCCTTATTACAAGCAGCATAAAATCTTGTTAGCCAAGGCTCTCAAATGGCAAATACAAAACCACAATCCGAGCCTGCTGTTGCGGGGTTACAATCTGCAACATTACGAAGCTTGGCTAAAAGTCGCTCTTTCACGGAACCAACATCCACCCCTACCCTTACAGGTCGAGTTTATTAGAGAAAGCAGCCGTCAACCGACTGAATCATCCCTAGAAGTTTTTATTTCTTATTCTCGTGCCGATTGCGATTTTGCCTGGAAGTTAAACGAAGCACTCCAGGAACTGGGCAAAACCACTTGGTTCGACCAAGAAAGCATTGCTGCGGGGAGTGATTTTGTGCAGGAAATCTATCGCGGGATTGAAAATTCAGACAACTTCCTATTTATTATTTCCCCCAGCTCAGTCAATTCTTCCTATTGTGCCGACGAGGTGGAATATGCTCTCTCTTTGAATAAGCGGTTTGTGACTGTACTGTACAAAGAAGTGCCATCTTCTGAGCTACATCCGGTCTTGGCTAAGGTACAGTGGATTGATTTCAACAAGCATGGAGGGGATTTTTATACCAATTTCAGTGAAGTGGTCAGAACCCTGGATACTGACCGAGAGCATGTGCATTACCATACTAAATGGTCCCAGAGAGCTCTCGAATGGGAGCAAAGAGACAAAAGTGCCGACCTGCTCTTGCGTGGAAGTGAATTAGCGATGGCTGAACACTGGTTGCTCGAAACGGAGCAACAAAACAAACAGCCTCCAGCAACTTTTTTACAGAAGGAGTTTATTTTCTCAAGTAAAAAGGCAATTCTAAAAGCCCAAGAAGCAGAAAAACGCCGACAGGCGCAAATACTGCGCTTGCAAGAGGAACGGACCAAAGAAGCTGAAGCGCGACTGGCTCTACAGCAAAAAAGTGCCAGACTACAAAAGTTCTTTCTGGCCGCAGTCAGTACTGCATTGGTGTTTGCCATTGGGTTGGGGATAGAGACTTTTCGTCAGTACCGTCAATCCGCACTCAGGGAAATCAAAGCTATCAGTAAATCTTCTCAAGCGCTCCTTGCCTTGAATCAAGAGTTGGACGGCCTCACAAAAGCACTAAAAGCATGGCAAAAACTGCAAAGGTTAAATTTGGCAGACGCAGATACCCAGATTCAGGTGAGATCGGTGCTAAAGCAGGCAGTTTATGGGGTCAAAGAGTACAATCGCTTGTCAGGACATCATGGTTCTGTTTTGGGAGTTTCTTTCAGCCCCGATGGCTCTATGATTGTCTCGGGAAGTGTAGATAACACGGTCAAACTCTGGAAGAGTGACGGTACTTTGCTGCACACCCTAAAAGAGCATAGCGGTTCGGTTAACGCAGTTGTTTTCAGCCCCGACGGTAAGCTAATCGCTTCGGGAAGTGTAGACAACACGGTCAAACTTTGGAAGAGTGACGGCACCTTGCTTCACACCCTAAGAGGGCATAGCAATGCGGTGAAGGCAGTGGATTTCAGCCCCGACGGTAAGCTAATTGCTTCGGGCAGTCAAGACAAAACCATCAAACTTTGGAAGAGGGACGGCACGTTGCTGATGACCCTCAAAGGGCATAGGGATGCAGTGACCGCAGTGAATTTCAGCCCCGACGGCTCTGCGATCGCCTCCGGGAGTGACGACAAAACCATCAAACTCTGGAAGAGTGATGGCACGTTGCTGATGACCCTCAAAGGTCATAGGGATGTGGTGACCGCAGTGGATTTCAGCCCCGACGGCTCTCTGATTGCTTCGGGTAGTCGGGACAAAACCATCAAACTCTGGAAGAGTGATGGCAAGGGCAGGTCTTACAAAAACTATAAAACCCTTGATGGGCATAGTGGTTCAGTTTGGGGAGTCAATTTCAGCCCCGATGGTCAGCGGATCGCCTCGGGGAGTTGGGACAATACCGTCAAACTCTGGAAGAGTGACGGCACTTTGCTGATGACCCTTAAAGGGCATAGGGATCATGTTAAGGCAGTGGATTTCAGCCCGGACGGTCGGAGGATCGCCTCGGGGAGTAACGACAACACAGTCAAACTTTGGAAGCCCGATAGCGCTTTAGTGACAACTCTCTTCGGGCATAGCGGTTCAGTGAACGCAGTGGATTTCAGCCCGGACGGTCAGCTAATTGTTTCGGGGAGTTGGGATAAAACTGTCAAACTCTGGAAACCAGATGGCACATTGCTGATGACCCTCTTCGGGCATATCAATTCAGTGAACGCAGTAGATTTCAGCCCGGATGGTCAGCTAATTGCCTCGGGCAGTCGAGACAAAACTGTCAAACTCTGGAAACTAGATGGCACGTTACTGACAACCCTCAAAGGGCACAGGGATGCAGTGAACGCAGTGGATTTCAGCCCGGATGGTCAGCTAATTGCCTCGGGCAGTCTAGACAAAACCATTAAACTCTGGCAGCCAGATGGCAAATTGCTGACAACCCTCAAAGGGCACAGGGATGTAGTGAACGCAGTCGTTTTCAGCCCGGATGGTCAGCTGATTGCCTCGGGGAGTGGGGACAACACGATTAAACTCTGGCAGCCAGATGGCAAGTTGCTAAAGACCCTCTTCGGTCATAAGAGTGCGGTTTTTGCAGTCGATATCAGCCCAGACGGTCAGATGATCGTTTCAGGGAGTGCAGACAATACTATCAAACTCTGGAAAATTGATGGCACCTTGCTGATGACCATCGAAGAGCATAGCGATTCGGTTTTGGAAGTCAAGTTTAGCTCGGATGGTCAGCGAATCGCTTCGGCAAGCGCAGACAACACTGTCAAACTCTGGAAGCTAGACGGCACCTTGGTGACAATGCTCCCAGGGCATCGTGCTGCTGTTGATAACGTAGATTTCAGTCCTGACGGTCAGACAATCGCCTCGGGGAGTGAAGACAGGACGGTGATGCTGTGGAATTTGGATAGCATTCTAGATAATAAGCTAGTGGTGGACGGTTGCGATTGGGCGCGGGATTATCTGAAGCACAACTCTAAGGTTTCAAAGAGCGATCGCACCCTCTGTGAAGGCATTGAGTCACGGTTAGTCATTAGTAACTAAGGATTTAACAATGGAAACAATGGAAAAAAAGACTCCGGAAAAAAAGACTTCTGAGCCTTACGACCTCAAGCAACAGATGATTGAGCTAATCGATGCAATTGACCTGCAACCTTTACAGAAACAGTTTATGAAATCCCGCTGGCTGGATCAAGTGATGTGGTTGGAAGGTCGGTCAAAGCAATATCGTAGGAGATACTATTTCCTGCGAATGATCACGATTGTTGGGGGAGTAATCGTTCCAGCCTTGGTGAGTCTGAACATCAACATCAATAACATTCAAGCAACAATCGGTTGGATCACCTTTGGACTGAGTCAGACTGTTGCTATTAGCGCTGCTGTCGATGAGTTCTTTCATTATGGTGAACTCTATCGTCAATATCGCAATACGGCGGAGTTGATGAAGATGGAGGGCTGGTATTTCCTCCAGCTGAGTGGTCGTTATCAAAGTTTCAATACACACGACGATGCCTATACTACTTTCGCTAGCCGCGTAGAAAGAATTATCGAGCAAGATTTGCAAGTCTTCGCCCAGATAGGACAGGAGCAGGAAAAGTTTGAACAGCAATTAAGCACTACATATAATCAACCAAATGTCAAGAACATCACTAGCCAAGACAGCAAGCAAAAATGAATGACTTGTATTATGCTTTCATCTCCTACGGACGAGCTGATAGTAAGGCTTTTGCTAATACTAAATTAAATTAATAATAGCATAGATAAAGAAGTATAACTCTGAGGTAGAACAGAGCGATCGCGATCGCTCTCGTACCCTTTGTAATGGGATTGGAACTGGTGAATGATCTGAGAGGTAAAAAAGATGAAAAATTTATTTGATGCCTTTATCTCCTATGGGCGAGCAGACAGTAAAGCTTTTGCTACCAAACTTCATGAGAGATTAACCTCACTTGGTTTAAAAGTCTGGTTCGATAAAAATGATATTCCTCTGGCGGTAGACTTTCAGAATCAGATTGATGATGGGATAGAAAAGACACATAACTTTATTTTTATAATTGCACCCCATTCGGTTAAATCCCCCTATTGCCTCAAAGAAATTGAGTTAGCTGTCAAATACAACAAACGCATTGTACCAGTGCTGCATGTAAATTCAGATGCGTTTTTAGACCAGATGCATCCGAGGCTCAGAAAACTCAACTGGCTCTTTTTCCAAGAGGGAATAAATGATTTTGAGACATCTTTTGCTAGCTTGATTAGTTTGCTTGGTAAACATGCTGATTATGTAGAACAGCACACCAAATTTTTAGTTAAAGCCTTGGACTGGTCAAGAAATCACAAACAAAATAACTACCTGTTAATTGGGGAGGAGCGAAAACAAGCAGAATCTTGGTTAAAGGTAAGGTTTAAAGATGAGCAACCCCCTTGTGAGCCGACGGACCTCCATTGTGAGTTTATTAGCGAAAGCACCAAGAATGCCAATAACTTGATGACCCAGGTGTTCATCTGCTACGAAACCCAAGACAAAAATGTTATGGAGAAGGTTGGGAAAACCCTGAGGCGGTCAGGTTTGACCATTTGGACAAATAAGACAGATATTAAAACAGGCACAGAATTTCAGGAGGAAATAAATAAAGGAATTGAACGAGCAGATAACTTGGTTTACTTGATTTCCCAGGCTTCCCTTAAATCAAAATACTGTCAGCAAGAACTAGCACACGCCTTGGCTAACAATAAACGGATCGTCCCCCTACTAATTGAAGCCACTGATGTCGAACAAATATCCCCCCAGCTACGTACTTTACAATTTATTGAATTTACAGAATACGAAGATGAAGAAAAATCCCGCACCAGTGCGGATAAATTATTAAATGTATTGAATCAAGATGCTTACTATTACGAGCAGCATAAAATCCTATTAGTCAAAGCCCTCAAATGGCAAAGGCAAAACGGCAATCAGAGCATCTTATTGAGGGGTTACAATCTGCAACATGCCGAAGCTTGGCTAAAAGTCGCTCTTTCAAGGAACCAACACCTACCCCTACCCTTACAAGTTGAGTATATTAGAGAAAGCAGCCGTCAACCAACCGAATTATCTCTAGAAATCTTTATTTCTTATTCGAGAACCGATTCCGACTTTGCCCGCCAGTTAAATGAGGCACTCCAATTACAGGGTAAAACCACCTGGTTTGACCAGGAAAGCATTGCTTCGGGAACTGATTTTGGGCAGGAAATCAATCGAGGTATTGAACAGTCGGATAACTTCCTGTTTATTATTTCCCCAAGCTCAGTCAACTCGCCCTATTGTGCCGACGAGGTGGAATATGCTCAGAAGCTGAACAAGCGCTTTGTCACAGTTCTGCACGCACAAGTGCCAGCGGATGAGCTACACCCTGATTTAGCGAGAATCCAGTGGATTGATTTCAACAGACATGGCGGAGATTTTTACGCCAACTTCAGTGAATTGGTGAGAACCTTGGATACGGATCGCGAGCATGTACAGAGCCACACGAAGTGGCTCGGGCGAGGGAGGGAGTGGGAGCAAAAGGGTAAAAGTGCCGACTTGCTGTTGCGGGGCAGTGAATTCTCCCTTGCCCAACACTGGTTGCAGGAGGCTGAGAAAAACAATAAGCAGCCCCCGGCAACGGATTTACAAAAGACATTCATTACTGAAAGTGGGGAGGCGATCGCTGCTGAGATTAAACGGGAAAAGCGTCGGATTTTCACTTTAAGGTTACTGCTCGGTTTGATGAGTATTGCATTTGTAGCTGCTGTTTGCTTTGGTGGGGTGGCAATCAGAGCCAAAAATAGGGTAGAAAGACTGATGAAAAAGCAAATCAATACTTTGAGTTTATTTTCAGAGAGTCTGGAAGATTCAAATAGGGAGTTTGATGCTCTGCTTGTAGCGCTCAAGGCAGGAAAGTCAGTACAGACAATACAGCTAAAGGAAAAATCTCAAACTCGAAGTCGGGTTGTGGCAGTTTTGCTGAAGGCAATTGAGAATGTCAAAGAGCACAATCGATTGTCAAAGCATAAGCCAGTCTATAGCGTCAGTTTCAGCCCTGACGGCCAGACCATTGCCACTGCCAGTGATGACGGGACAGTTAAACTCTGGACCAAAAACGGTCAGGAACTCAAAACCTTCCAGGCACATGACGGTAGAGTCTGGAGCGTCAGTTTCAGCCCTGATGGTAAAACTATTGCTACTGCCAGTCAGGACAGAACGGCCAAACTCTGGAGCCTCGATGGTCAGGAACTTAAAACACTCACTAGAGATCGCGGTGAGGTCACAAGTGTGAGTTTTAGCCCCGACGGCAAGACAATTGCCACTGGCAATGGGGACGGGACAGTTACACTCTGGTCGCAAGACAGTGAGGAATCCAAAACCTTAAATGGGCATAAAGGTGGGGTCTGGAGCGTCAGTTTCAGCCCTGATGGTAATACCATTGCCACTGCCGATCAGAAAGGGACAGTCAAACTCTGGAACAGAGACGGTGAGGAACTCCAAACCTGGAAGGGGCATGAAAATTGGGTCTGGAGTGTCAGTTTTAGCCCTGACGGGAGAACCATTGCCACTACCAGTAGTGACAAAACCGTCAAACTCTGGAGTCTCGACGGTAAAGAACTCCAAACCTTAAAGGGGCATGAAAAATCGGTCTTGGATGTGAGTTTCAGCCCTGACGGGAAAACCATTGCCACTGCCAGTAGTGACAAAACCGTCAAACTCTGGAGTCTCGACGGTAAAGAACTCCAAACCTTAAAGGGGCATGAAAATTGGGTCTGGAGCGTCAGTTTCAGCCCCAACGACCAGACCATTGCCTCTGCCAGTAAGGACGCAACCGTCAGACTTTGGAGTTGGAGTCGCGACAGTCAGGAACTCCAAACTCTCCAGGGGCATAAAGATGAGGTTTATAGCGTCAGTTTCAGCCCTAGTGGCCAGACCCTTGCTACTGCCAGTGCTGACAAAACCGCCAAACTCTGGAGCCAAGACGGTAGGGAACTCCAAATTCTCCAGGGACATAAAGATAAGGTCTTGGATGTGAGTTTCAGTCCTGATGGCCAGATTATTGCCACCGCCAGTGCTGACAAAACCGCAAAACTCTGGAGCCAAGACGGTAGGGAACTCCAAACCTTCCAGGGGCATGGCGGTGAGGTTCATAGCGTGAGTTTCAGCCCTGACGGCCAGACCATTGCCACTGCCAGTGGGGACCAAACCGCAAAACTTTGGAGACTCGACAGTCAGTTACTCCAAACTCTCAGGCATAACGGCATTCTCAGAAGCGTGAGTTTCACTCCTGATGGTCAGACCATTGCCACTGCTAGTGGGAACGGCACCGTCAAACTCTGGTCGCGGGAAGGTCAGGTACTCCAAACTCTCAATAGGCACAAAGATTCGGTCTTGGATGTGAGTTTCAGCCCTGATGGGCAGACCCTTGCCACTGCCAGTAGTGACAAAACCGTCAAACTCTGGAGCCTTGATGGTCAGGAACTCCAAACCCTTACTGGACATGAAGGTTTGGTCTATGGCGTGAGTTTCAGCCCTGACGGCAAGATTATTGCTACTGCCAGTGATGACAAGACAGTCAAACTCTGGAGCCAGGATGGTAGGGAACTCCAAACCCTCACTGGACACAAAGATTCGGCCTTGGGCGTGAGTTTCAGCCCTGATGGCCATATCCTTGCCACTGCCAGTAGTGACAAATCAGTGATTTTGTGGAATTTAGATCTAGAAAAATTGGCGAGTCTGCGGAATTTAGATCTAGATGATCTAATGGAGCGGGGTTGTGATTGGGTGCGGGATTATCTGAAGTATAACTCTGAGGTAGAGAAAGGCGATCGCACCCTCTGTGATGGGATTGGAACTGGTAAATAATCTGAGAGTGCAAAAAGATGAACAATTTGTTTCTATCTAGATGAACTAATGTACAGTTGCAATTGGCGCGGGATTATCTGAAGCACAACTCTGAGGTAGAGAAGGGCGATCGCACTTAGTAGGGTGGCAAGGCCAAATTTTTTGGGCTAATCAGCCCAGTTCAAATTAGGCATTGCCCACCAGATTTTATCTGTGGGAATCTTTGTGGCTGGTGGGCAGCAATTGTTAGACATCTGACTCAATTGTTGCATCACATCTGCTGCCCACTCTACTAGTGAAGTATAAGTTAAAATCTTAGTAGGGTGGGCAATGCCTAATTTCTTGGGCTAATCAGTCCAGCTCAAATTTGGCATTGCCCACCAGATTTTATCTGTGGGAATCTTTGTGGCTGGTGGGCAGCAATTGTTAGACATCTGACTCAATTGTTGCATCACATCTGCTGCCCACCCTACTAGTGAAGTACAGGTTAAAATCTTAGTAGGGTGGGCAATGCCTAATTTTTTGGGCCAATCAGCCCAGCTCAAATTTGGCATTGCCCACCAGAATTTTTCTGTACGAATCTTTGTGGCTGGTGGGCAGCAATTGTTAGACATCTGATATAGCGCTACGCGCAAGGCAACAGGCAACAGGCAACAGGCAACAGTTTACTGCACATGGACTTCAGCCTTCAACAGTGTCCTAACCATAGCGCGTAGCGCTATATCATGTCGGGTTGAACAACCATAATATAAACTCTTCCCTCTTCTCGTTTTCAGGTCGGTTTTATTATGGGCAATTACCCCGACATGATATGACTCAATTGTTGCATCAAATCTGCTGCCCACCCTACTAGTGAAGTACAGGTTCAAATCTTAGTAGGGTGGGCAATGCCTGATTTCTTGGGCTAATCAGCCCAGCTCAATTTAGGCATTGCCCACCAGAATTTTTATCGGCTAATCTTTGTGGCTGGTGGGCAGCAATTGTTAGACATCTGACTCAATTGTTGCATCACATCTGCTGCCCACCCTACTAGTGAAGACATCGGAAATTATAGTGCAAAAGCTTCTCGAAGCTTAGTGCAAGCTTCCTCAATTTTATCGATACTGCCCGGATTCACCAGTCCGTAGTAGTCGAAAACATACACCCGATCATTTTGAGTTGCTTTGAGTTGACTCCAGAAAGGCTCAGATTTAAACTCCTCGACAATTCCTTCCCTACGCGGATCAACAACCAGCAGCACCTCTGGATTCTCTTGGAGAATTTTTTCAGCTGACAGGGTAATATACCCACCTACAGGGGATTGTCCCTGTAAATCTGCAGCCAAATTGTTGGCTTTAAATTTCGTCAGTAAATCCCCAGCCCAGCTATTTTTATTCGGTGCTAGAATCGGTTGACGACTTACCAACACCAGAGTCGAAGGATTCTGATTTGGTATATCTGTTAAAAAAGTTTGGTAACGCTCTAATAGGGGTGTTGGCTCGACTCCGATCGCTTGAGCCAGGGTTTTGGTAATATCTAATAAGGCATCCCAGCTATCGATTTTGATCGCTATGGTAGCAATACCTAAATCTTTCAATTTGTCAAGGGTTTGAGTCTGAAATCCTTCCGAACCAATCACCAAATCAGCTTGGAGAGCAACAATTTTTTCCAAACTGGGCAGCGTTTGCCCTTCGCTAACCTTTGTTATCTCCTTAAATCGGTCATCTTCTCTCAGCAAGCGACTGCCTGAAATGCCAACCAGTTTGGTTTTATCCAACTGATAAACAATATCAGCACTCAAGGAAGTGAGTGCCACTATTCTTTCGGCAGACTCAATTGAGGGATTCGCCTGAGTTGGTGTAGTTGCGGCTGGAGAGGAATTGGATCCCGCTGACGATTCATTTACCTGCTGAGTGGTTGCCGTCCCACAGGCTATCAAAGCTAAACTTAGTAGGAGGGCGAAACTATTAATTATCAAACGACGATACATCACAGATCCTTATCTTTATCTAGTATATGAAGTTAAGAATGAGCGTTAACGGGCAAATCTTTATGGGTTTGTACGGAAGCTAAGGGACAAATCTGTAGTCCTACGGGGGTTTCTATGACCACAACTTCAACGCCGAAGACTTGGGCAAGAGCCTCTGGGGTTAAGACATCAGCCGGGGTTCCCAAGGTATAAAGTTTACCTTGTTTGAGCAGTGCCAAGCGATCGCTATACCGTGCCGCTAGATTTATGTCGTGCAGCACCGTGATAATCGTCAGTTTCCTTTTCTGGTTGAGTCGCTTCAATAACTCCAGCAACTGCAACTGATAGTTAATGTCGAGATAAGTTGTTGGCTCATCTAGCAGCAGGACTTTTGGATCTTGCGCTAGTGCCAGTGCCAGAAATGCTCGTTGTCGCTCTCCACCTGATAGCTGGGTAACGGGGCGATCGCGAAAGTCTTCTATTTGGGTTTGCACTAATGCCTCTTCCACCTTTTGCCGATCGTCTCCATCTAACTCCCATTGCCACCAAGGTTGATGGGGGGTTCTCCCCAAACTCACTAGCTGATGCACCGTTAACCCCGCAGGGACAGTTTGTTGTTGGGGCAAAATTGCTATCTTTTGGGCGATAACATTAGGCAGTAAGCTGTGTATCGCTTTCCCATCTAAGAGGACAGTCCCACTTGTCGGGTTGAGGATGCGGCTGAGGAGTTTGAGAAAGGTGGACTTACCAGAGCCATTTGCTCCCACCAAACTGAGCCATTCACCAGTTTGGAGAGTGAGGTTAATTTTATGGACGACTGGCTTGGTGTTATAACCACCGCTGAGGTTTTGAGTTTCTATCGGCATTGGGTTATTGGTGATTGGGGATTAGCGATCCGACGCGCAGAAATCTTTGATTTCGAGCATCCCAGGGATCAGGGAGAAATGATTCGGGAGGAGGGAGGAGGAATGACCAAAGTTTAGTTCATCCTTCATCCTTCCCCCAGTCCCAGATTAAAATGAACGACGATAGAGTAACCAGATGAATAAAGGCGAACCCAACAGAGCAGTTACAGCACCTACAGGTAACTCTACTGCTCCCAGGCGGGAGAGTAAATCTGCCAGAGAAAGTACTAAAGCACCACCCGCAGCGGAAAGGGGAATGAGCCAGCGGTAATCATTGCCACCAAGAAGTAAGCGCATCCCGTGGGGAACGACTAAACCAACAAAACCGATTAGTCCGGCAATGCTGACAGCGCCAGCAGCTAGAAGGGTAGCTGTGCCGCCAATTAAGAGGCGCGATCGCCCTAGGGAAACCCCCAATCCCACTGCTAGATCATCGCCTAAATTCAAGACGTTGAGCGAACGAGCTAGCAGACAGGCACATACCAAGGCAACGCCAATGTAAGGCCCAGCCATGGTTAATTCTGCCCAACCTCGTCCGTTGAGGCTGCCCACAATCCAATTGAGGGCTTTTTGGATGCGACCGTCTTCTGATAGCAGTAATAAGGTGGTTTGTATTGCTCCAAATAGGGAGGAGACAGCCACACCTCCTAAAATCAACCGTTCGACGGCGATGCCATTGCCAGTACGAGCCAAAAAGTACACTAAGGTGGTGGTGAAGACAGCGCCGATCCAGGCGGCGAAGGGAATCCAAGCTTGAAAAATTCCTAAAGTCACCATCGCAATGACAACCAAACCTGCCCCCGCTGAAATTCCTAGGAGAAAGGGGGTTGCCAAGGAGTTGCGCAGCATTCCCTGCAGTAAGGCTCCAGATGTACCGAGGGCGGCTCCGACGGTGAGTGCAGCAACAACGCGAGGTAGGCGCAGTTGCCAGAGGATAGTTTGGTTTACGGGATCGCCTTTGTGCAAAAAGGCTTGCCACAACTCGGAGAGGCTCAGAGGCACGGCTCCCAGGGATAGAGAGATAACAAGGGTAAATAATAGACCAATGGTGACTAGGAGAATGGTTAGTCCGATTCGGTTACTAAATACAGATAGCTGTCGCTTTTGACGCGACAGCAAATTTAATGCACCCATAGATGGCGACAATAGGAAAAAAAACTTAACTTAATCTTACTTAATCCTAGCTTCTTTAGTGTGACGCTGACTCTTCGAATTCAGACGTGGGGCTTCTCCGGGTTCAAGCTAAATTTCAGATTAAAGGTTATTTAGAAATGCTCAAATCCTTCAGCCAGAGTTAACACCCGCTTGGGATAAACACCAAGGCTGTCTACTAGCTCGACCTCCTGTCCAGTCGTAATCTTGCCAATAATCGCTGACCCTTCCCCTAAGTGTTCCACCAAGGCTTGGGCTGGCTGCTCCGGAAGGCAGAGGACAAGTTCAAAGTCTTCACCCCCATATAAAGCCCATTCTAAAGCTTGCTCTGGAAGGAACTGACGCAGAGAAGGCAGCACAGGAATAGCATTAGACTCAATTTCCGCACCAACTCCACTACAGCGGCAAATCTGAATAACAGCATCCGCCAAACCATCGCTACTGTCCATGCCAGCAACACGGGAATCACCCCTCACCTCCCACAGATGCCCTAACACATCTAGCCTGGGTTTTGGTTTCTGGTGTGCTTGAATCAGAGACTCTCGCTCCGCAGCTCCCAAATGCTGACCGTACTCTGGGTGTAGGAGTAATTCTAGCCCTGCCCGTGAGGCTCCATGAGTGCCAGTAACAACGATCGCATCTCCGGGTTGAGCGGCACAACGACGGATAACCCGCTCAGGAAACACTTGACCGAAAGCAGTAATCGCTACCGCAATCACCGACGAGCGGCAGACATCTCCGCCGAGGATACTGGTATCGTACTGTTGCAGGCAGCTATTGAGTCCCTTGTAGAGAGCCTCAACCCAGTTCACCGGAACATCACCAGGAAGACTTAAACCTACGGTGATACCTAGGGGAGAAGCTCCCATCGCTGCTAAATCAGATAAATTGGCAGCTGCAGCTCGCCAACCAACGTCTTCTGGGGGGGTAGTGCGATCGCTAAAATGCACTTCATCCACCAGCACATCCGTCGTCACCACTAAAAATTGACCAGGAGCGATGGCCAGTATCGCAGCATCATCCCCTACTATATCAGTAGGACAGAAGCCATGGAGTCTTTTCAAAAGACCCTGCTCTCCAATATCTTTAACTGCTTGCATTAGATGGCGATTATCTATGAATGGAGGAAAACACAAGTGTTTTCTTGAGAGCGCCTAACGGCGTGGGAATAGGGAACAGGAAACAGAGAATAGGGAACAGGAAATTATTCAGCCTTCCACCCCGTTATGGATAGATTTGTCTATCCAAATGCAACGCCCTCCCCAACTAATACCAAGTTGGAGTCAAAGATGGTAGGGCACGGCGACATAAATATCTTGGTTAGCTCCATCTGTGTTGATGATGCCGTGCCCCTACATTTCTACCTACTATGTTTGAATGCAAATTGTGCTCGCGCATCAAAGATTTCTGCGCGTCGGATCACCATTCACCAGTCCCTAACTTACCTGTGGCTGAACCAAATTTTCTATCCCATCAACGACCTTAGCCCAGATAATTTTGTCTTCTTCTGTCAGTTTTTCCAGAACTTGTTTGCCTTCGACCACATAGCCAAAGACAGAGTAACGCCCATCCATCAGATTATAGCCAGGAGGGGTCAATTCATTATCAAACTTGAAGAAAAAGAACTGAGAAGAGCCGCCATTTGGATCGATGTTAGGACGTGCTAGCGCCACTGCGCCATAAGCATTGAAGGGGAGAACAGGTTGTTCAAGGTAAAAACCAGCGTCTTCTAAGGTAATGCCGTAGATTGGCTCTGATTCACCTCTGACTAGCACTTCTAAAGGAATCGCCCGGTATTCGCCAGTTTCAGGCTCAATAAAGCCATATTCCGGTCCCGGTGGGTCGCCTGTTTGCACGACAAAGTCGTCTTCAATACTGATAAAGTCTAAGCCGTCATAGAAACCTCGCTGTACTAAATCGACAAAATTCCCACCATTGACAGGAGCGCTGTACCCATCTACCACAATTGTCAGGTTGCCTTGAGTGGTTTCCATTTCCACCGTGGCGCGACCCAACAGTTGAGGCAAGCTAGCGTATTCTGAGGGAACTTCAAAAGAAAACCCTTGTACCATCAATTCTTCTAGCTCTGTTATCTGGTTGAGCATTTCCCGTCGCTGCGACCGAACCTGTTCTTTATCCTTGGCTTCCACAGCCTCTTGGAGTCCCATGATGTCCTGATTCATCTGGTCAATCAAGGCTTCGGCTTTAGGCTTGCGCTCATCAGGAACACTTTCTAACAATTGGTCAGTGCGAAGCTTCAAAATCACAGAAGCTTTTTTGACATCCCGGCTAATCGGGTTCCAGCGCTTGCCTCGCAGGTGATTGGAGATGTCTTCTAAATCCCCTTGAAGTTGCCGCACCATTTCGTTATCAATTGGTAGGGCATATCTTAATATGGCTGTGGGGTCTGTAATCGCAGCTCCCTCTGCCAATGTGCTTTTACGGACAGGTTGGCTATTATCAAAGTTCCACCAAGCCCCACTCAAGCCTAGCGACAGTGTTACCAGTAGTATGGCTACAGCACTGGTTTTGAGTAAACCCTTGCACCAATCAAGCAGAAAAATATTTGAAGATTTCATACAATTTAACTTTTTTCTTGAACTACCACGCGGCTCCACAGATACTTTAACAGACCTGACTTTTCACGGGAAGTCATAAAACTCAGTTGGGGTGAGGGGGTGAGGGGGCGAGGGGGGAATGCCACGAAGATAAGCCGAATGGTAGGGATGGTGAGGAGTGGGAGAGTGGGGGAGTGGGAGAGGGGGAGAGAGGGAGAGAAATATTTCCAATGAGTCGTAAGCCAATTAAAACTCACCAAGACAGCGATAAATCTTTCACCCGGTCACCCCCTCACCCGGTCACCCCCTCATCTGGTAGTCCTGTCAGGGGTTGACCTTAACTTCATGGCATTCACCCATGACCAGCCAATGCGCGAGATAGCTGCTGCCTCGAAACCAGTGAGGGTCAACCAAACGGCGTTTTCCTTGGGCAACTACTTCTGTTACTTGGGCGGTTAAATATAAAGTAGCGATCGCCAAGACTAAACACAACCGGGATAAGGCAGGTGCGTTGCGAATTTCTGAGCTTTCGAGTTCAAAGCCATTGGACTTGTCATCGAGAAAACTTTCCTCAATATCAAAGCGCAAACCATACTCGCGAAATGTCTGAAGAGTAGTTGGTTCATCGCTGACGATGTACCAGAGTGAGCCACTGACCCCCTCACGAGCCAAAGCTAGATTGACCGGACCATAGAGGTCAGTTTTATGGAGTCGAACATTTTGGAGCAGCAGGGCTTGTCCTCTGTTTAATTTTGAAAGTCATGAAATTCGCTTGGTGGGAACTCCAGAAAATCCAGAGTGGGTTGCCCGTGATGTTGCCGATGCCAAACGAATAGCTCAATCAACACTTAGCACTCGCCTCCCTTTAATGCCCGACTTGTGGAAGGGTATCTATTTAATCGATACTCTTGGAGGTTAACAAAAGATGACAACGGTGAAAGAGCCTGGGCTATATGCTTTAATTTTTCGCGACCATACTCCAGAAGCCGTCAAGTTCCAGCAGTGGGTATTTTCTGAAGTCCTGCCGTCAATTCGTCAAACAGG
>JBFRWF010000427.1:0-5666 GCA_051439465.1 Xenococcaceae cyanobacterium
ACTTTGAGTACGACGATCAGGTATATTTTCCGGCTTTAACTGAATTTTTCCGAAGATAAGAATCTTCTTCTTAAGTGCCTAAACTTCGGTTGTTCTTACAAAAGCTTTAACTATACACTGATTAACAGACCCTTGAGCGACCAGGCAAAAGTGCGATTTTACGTCAGAGTGGCTGGAGGGAGCAGAACGGGTCATTTCAGAAAGTTATCAAAACCGATCGACTAATGTAAAATTTCAGTTTTTGAAAAAGGCGAAAGTCTCATGGAAAACGATATTATTTTTCAACCTCTGGAGTTCCGAAACCTGACCATCAAGAATCGGATCTTTCGCTCTAATATATCCGGAAGATTTGATAACTACGATGGTTCAGGCAACCAGGCACGGATTAACTGGGAAGAGAAATTTGCTCGAGGCGGTGTAGGGGCAATTATTTCTTCCTTCGTACCTGTCACCATCAAAGGACGCATCGTTCCCAATTACGCCACAATTGATCGCGACGATCGCATTCCTTTCTGGCGCAAAGTGGGCGAGAAAGTCCACGAATATGACTGTAAATTTATTATGCAGCTAAGCCACTCTGGCCGACAGCAGGATATACAGGGCGTTGAGAACAGCATGATCCGCCTGAGCTCGACAAGCAAAACAGAGTCATTCCATGGGCTTGAGTGTCGATCAATGACCAAGAAAGAAATTCAGGAAACAGTCCAGGCTTTTGCCGATGGTGCTAGGCGCGCTCGCGAGGCGGGACTTGATGGCGTAGAATTACATGGAGCCAACGGCTATCTGATTACGCAATTTCTAAGTTCAGGAATCAATGACCGCACGGACGAGTATGGCGGTTCCTTAGAAAATCGTGCCCGCTTCTTGCTAGATATTATCAAAGCAGTACGCAAAGAGGTAGGAGACGATTTTCACTTTCAGTCCAAAATCAGTGCGGTGGAATACAATAACGCCGTGATTCCCTGGGAAAAGCCTGGTAATACCCTGGAAGAATCTGTGAAAGTCTGCAAGTGGATGGAGGAAGCTGGGATTGATGGGATTCATGTCTCAAGCGGGAGTTTGTTTCCTCATCCGATGAATCCACCTGGTCGTTTTCCGCTAGAAGGTCAATTTTCGACGGATAAAGCCAGTAGCACCTACGACACTATGCTTTCAAGCGGCGGTTTTGAAGCCTTCCGCAACTACCTGCTCTTTCGATATCGGCTACTCCATCACCTTTTTGAATGTTTCTGGTATCGGATTCCAAGAAAAGTAAGGAAACAGGAGACTCAGCCGATAAAAGGTTTAGAAATAAAGAATGAGTCATTAGATCCATCGTTCCGGAAGTTTGTGTCGCCCCAGCAGATGCAGCAATGGCTAGAGTATTACCAAGGTGTCAGCATTAGTCATGCTAGGGAGATCAAGAAGAACGTCAATATTCCGATTATCTGTACTGGCGGTTTTCAGCAGGCTTCCTACATCCGCACAGCTATTAGCGAAGGATTTTGCGATGCAGTCAGTATGGCACGTACCCTAGTTGCCAACAATGACCTAGTCAAGAAGTTTGCCGAAGGAAAAGACATCGCAGAGAAGCCTTGTACTTATTGCAACAGATGTCTGCTTAACACCCTAGAAAATCCCCTAGGCTGCTACGAACCAGCACGCTTTGATGACGACTACAACAAGATGATTAAAGAAATAATGACAGTGTTTGAACCAGCACCATTCACCTAATTACGCTGTGCCCATCAAATTCCAAGAAGGAGTATTTTGAGAAAGACAAATATCTTCCGAATCGTCCCTATACCTACTGCAACAAGTGCCTGCTCAATTACGGAGAAAATCCACTAGGTTGCTGCGAAATCGCTCGGTATTATAAATCCCCTATTGCTATACACTCAACTCTGATTGTTTTAAGGCACTTTGCGGAGCAGTTCATTCCCAATTACCTGGTTTCATATCAAGAGAGTGACATAAATCATGAGCGAACAAGACAAACCGACAATACTCAAAAAAGTTTTAACCTTTCTCAACCGCATTTTGGTTGCTATTGTCGGAGTGGTATTTATTGTGGCCGTCGTTCTAGCCTGGCCCTTGCTTACCAACAACGGCCCAGTACGATATGCAGACATTAATGACCACTTTAAGTATGCTTCGATTGGTGGCGAATCTACCAGTGGAATTCCTTACTGGATCTGGAAAGTTCTGCCGATAATGTTTTCAGATAAACTACCGGGTGAGGGGTATATATCCCTAGGCTTTATTCAAGAACCAGAACAAGATCTGCCAATCGGATTCGCAAAGGGTACGAACCTCGGATTGGACGTTATTACTCAGAACTGTGCCACCTGTCATGCAGGATCGGTTCGAGATACACAGGATAGTGAACCTCGGATCATCACAACCATGCCCTCAAATACCGTCGATCTGGAGGGATACATCAGGTTTCTCGCAGAAGTTGCTGTGGATAAGCGTTTCAACGCCAGGGAAATGATGCCCCAGATTGAAGCCCTCGGGGCCAATCTCAACCCCCTCCAAAAGTTGATGTATCGCTTCATTGCAATTCCTCAAACCAGGGATGTCCTAATCCTTCAGAGAAGTCAATTTGCATTTTTAGATCGCCAATCGGAATATGGTCCAGGACGAGTTGATACTTTTACTGGCTATAAAGTGCGCCAGTTCAATTTCCCAATGGATCAGCTAGATGAGGATGAACTCAATGGCATTGCTGATTTTCCCGTTGTCTGGGCTCAGAAGCCCCGTGAGGGAATGCAGCTACACTGGGATGGAAACAACACCTCAGTGAACGAGCGCAACAATAGTGCTGCCCTTGCCTTGGTATCGCCAACCAATATAAACTTTGAGTCGATTTACCGAGTTGCCGATTGGCTGGGAGAACTTCCACCTCCTCCCTATCCCTACAAGATTAATGAGGATTTGGCCTCAGTAGGGGAACGCATTTATCAAAACAACTGTGCTAGTTGCCATGCTTTTAATGGTTCAAAGGTAGGAACGGTAACCCCAATCGAGGAAATTGGCACAGATCCAGGTCGCCTCGATTCATACACCTATGAGTTTGCCTCTAATCAATATACGCTCTTTACTGGCATTTCCTTTAGGGGTAAGGATCAGCGTTTCACTCACTTCCGCAAGACGAATGGCTATGCCAATCTGCCTCTCGATGGGGTCTGGCTGCGAGCACCCTATCTGCACAATGGCTCAGTGCCAACTCTTCGAGACTTGCTAGAAACCCCAGAGAACAGGCCAAAGACCTTCTATCGGGGTTATGACGTTTTCGATCAAGAAAAAGTAGGTTTTGTCTCTGATGTAGCCCAAGAGGGAGATAAGGAATACTTCAAGTTTGATACTACACTGCCAGGTAACAGCAACAGCGGTCATCTGTACGGAACCGATCTCTCTCCAGAAGAAAAAGATGCACTGGTTGAGTACATGAAGAAGCTTTGATGAACTGCTGATGTTCAATTTCTTTTGTAACGAGGAGGAAAAAGAATGAACGCTTATGCTACCTGGTTTGGTCGCGTTGTCTTGCTTGGTGTCGTGGTTAATATCACTTTGTCAATACCGGCACTCTTGGTTCCGGAATGGATGCTGACAACTCTTCACCTAGAGCTAGCAGTTCCAGATATCTGGGTTCGTTTTTCAGCCAACTTGCTGATCTTACTTAGCCTCTTCTACATTCCAACTGCGATTAACTTGTATCATTACCGAGCTAACGCTTGGCTAGCAGTAATCAGCCGACTGGCAGGAGTAGCATTTTTCTTAACTCAACCTTGGGATTATATTGCCTTTGGGATGATAGACCTCACTTTGCAATCCCTGAGGGAATTATCCTAATTCTCGCACTGCGTACTGAAACGTTAGCTGAATCTCAACAATCTATAGGGGGAGGAATATAGTTTTATGGCAATACTGAAGGAGAAAATAGGGAAAACTATAGCGATCATTGTTGTAGTTATTGTCCTGCTAATTGGCACTGTGGGCTATGTAGGGTGGTACAACCTTTTTCGAGAAGTCCCCACATATTATCAGTCACCTGAGGAACACTTTAAGTACGGTTCTATTGGGACGGAAAATGCAGAAGGAGTCCCATATTGGATTTGGCTGGTACTGCCTAGACTATTTCCGGAATATTTGCCAGGGTCGGGTGGCTATACTTCCCTAGGTATGACCTGGGAAGAGGGTAAAGAAACGCCCATTGGCATTTCCAAGAAAACAATTGGTTTTCCCCGACAGGGTATAACTTGTGCTATCTGTCACAATTCCACGTATCGAAAAACAGCCAACGATAAGCCCACAATCATCCTAACAGGGCCTCCCAGTAAGTTTGATTCTCAAAGCTACCTCCGATTTCTTACTAACTGTGCCAGTGACCCAAGATTTACAGCCGACTATATATTGCCGGAAATTGAATATAACCATGAACTTTCCTGGGTGGAAAAGCTGCTTTATCGCTATCTGATCATTCCTCAAACCAAGGGAGGGATACTTGAACAAGGTGAATCATATGCCTGGATGAATTCCCGACCAAACTGGGGACCTGGTCGTATCGATCCTTTTAACCCGGTTAAGTTTAGAACTTTAAGTTTGCCTCTAGACGATACTATTGGCAATTCTGACATGATGCCCCTTTGGAATCAAAAGCAGCATGAAGGGTTTGCCCTCCATTGGGATGGATTGGAAACTTCACTGACTGAAACCGTTAACACGGGGGCGATCGGTGATGGTGCAACCAGAAAGTCGATTAATATAGAAGGTCTCAAGCGAGTGGAAGACTTTATTAAGGAATTCCCACCGCCCAAATATCCTTTTGATATTGATGGGAAACTCGCTGCTCAAGGAAAAGAGATTTTTGACAATAACTGTGCCTCTTGCCATGCTTTTGGTGGCGAAAGGACAGGTACGGTTATTCTTGTCGAAGAGGTTGGAACTGATCGTCACCGCTTAGATATGTGGACTCAGGAGGCGGCTGATGCTTATAACGAGTTTGCAGAAGGATATCCATATGACTTTGATAACCTCCGCAAGACCGATGGCTATGTAAGCGTATCCCTTGATGGACTCTGGTTGAGGGCTCCTTACTTGCATAATGGCTCAGTGCCATATCTTCAAGACCTCTTTGAAGTTCCTGAGAAACGTACCAAGGTATTCTACCGGGGATACGATGTCTACGATCCGGAAAAAGTCGGCTTTGTTTCTGAGGGACCGGAAGCTGAGAAAGTCGGTTTTAAGTACGATACAAGGGTTACGGCAAACGGTAACCAAGGACATCTCTATGGCATCGATCTGTCTTCCGACGATAAGAAAGCATTGATCGAGTACCTCAAAACTTTATAGAGGTCATTCGATTTTGGATTGGGAATTGGCGTTACCAGGCTCGAGCCTGGTAACGAGAGGAATTGAGAATTCATAATTAAAAGGAATAGTACGATGTCAGTAAAACTTGTTGCCATCGGTGATAGCTTGACTCAAGGTTTTCAGAGTGGGAGTATTTCCAAGACAGATCTGTCATATCCCGCGATGATTGCCAGATGTCTAAATGACACGACTTGGCAAAATTGAGCTATTCAATTTAAAAATAGAACAAAAGTACTTGTCTAAACAGGCATAAATACCTCCAGAATTTGCTGAGAGGATTGACCTTGAGCAAATAAGCCTTCTGCTAAAGA
>JBFRWF010000428.1:0-28353 GCA_051439465.1 Xenococcaceae cyanobacterium
TTGGTCGCCCTAGGCAACAATGATGGAAAGCCGGATGATGCGAAAGTGTCACGTCCGGTTTGGGGAGAGGGATGAAGAAACACGCAAATCGAGAGATTTGAAGGTGCGCTTTGTTCCTACTCCATTAAGCCCATTATTAGCCAATATTGCATTAGATGGAATAGAGGACATCCATAAATCAGTCAGATACGCAGATGATATGGTTGTCTTCATAAAACCAGATGAAAATGCCAAAGAAATACTGACAAAAATAGAAGAATTCCTAGCACAAAGAGGATTAAATATTAAGCAATCAAAGACAAGGTTAGTTTCTTCGACAGATGGATTTGACTTTCTCGGATGGAATTTTCTCGTACAGAAAAACGGAAAATTCAGAAGTTTTCCTTCAAAAGAAAACTACGAAAAACTCCAAAAGAAAGCCAAAGAAATAGTCAACAGTTCGGATTATGATGCCAACGTAAAAGCTAAGAAATTAGCCCCAATAATCAGAGGGTGGAGGAACTATCACAAATATTGCAAGATGGATGGGAAATATAATTTACACTTCCTAAGAAATCGAACACATAAGGTATTTAACAAAGAAAAGAAGCAAAACAGATACTCTGTAAAGGCTTTATGCGATAGGGCATTCCCTACAGTACCTTATAGTGAAAACAAATTTGTGATGGTTAAGGGGGATTATTCTCCATTCAACGGCGACTTAGTATATTGGAGCAAAAGAAACTCCAAGTTATACGATGGAGCAACAGCCAAAACCCTAAACAAACAGCATCATACTTGTGGACACTGTGGATTAAAATTCATCGATGGAGAAAGAGTAAATCTCCACCACATCGACGGGAATCATGGCAATTGGAAAGCCAACAATCTGCTGGCAGTACATAAGTCGTGCCACGATTACATCCACATGAGCAATCGTTAGTCGGAAGCTGGATGCGGCGAAAGTTGCACGTCCAGATTTAACTGGGAGTCGCGGGGTATAATAGCCCCCTTCGACCCAACCTTAAACCCTGGTGGCGGTGGGTTGGTTTGTTACGAAATATTTCGCCAACAGCATCCGCTGTCGAAGGGCGCACCCTACAAGAGCGGCGATCGCTCGTCGTTTATCGATGTTAAGAGGTAGATGTTCCAGCCATAAATGGTAATACAATGACTATGGATGATCAAGGATTTCAGAGAAAATCCTAATGACCGAACAATTGGCAATAATTTGACTATTTTCTGAGATGTCAATCACAAAAATCCCAAAAACATTTACCAGATTTGGGTCAAATCCAAAACAAACCCTGGTAAAACATCCTCTCCCGATAAAGTAGGTGGACTTGGTAAAATTTCAACTTCTCGATGGGGACGATAAATTTCTACCTGCTGCTGTTGGCGATTAATTAACCATCCCAGTCTTGCGCCATTATCCATATATTCTCTCATTTTGGCCCGTGTCTTTTCTAGGGAATCACTGGGAGACATTAATTCAACCACAAAATCGGGACACAAAGGAGCAAATCTTTCTTTTTCAGCTTGAGTCAAAGCATTCCACCGTTCCATTTTCACCCAAGACGCATCTGGGGAGCGCTCCGCACCTAAGGGAAGTTTGAAACCACCAGAAGAATCAAAGGATTTTCCTAGCTGATTTTGGTGACTCCAAGCTCTTAACTGATAAGTAAGTTCGGCATTGCGATCGCTAGTTTCGCTTCCCGTAGGTGGCATAATAATTAATTCACCTGTAGCTGTACGCTCGAATCTCAAGTCACGGTTATTTTGACAAAGCCGAAAAAATTCCTCGTCAGTTAAGTCAATATTTAATTCGAGAGTAGCAGGTAAACTGACGGTATTAGCGTTCATCTCAAACTCCTGTGAGTGCGATCGCCTGCTCTTGTAGGGTGGGCATGGCTAACAAAAATCGGCAATCGGTTCAAGCTCATTAACAGCAATGCCCACCTTACTCCGAATTATAACTCTGGAGTTGGGCGATGGCTTCTGATGGTAGCTGGAATAGGGTGAGTGCGATCACTGATCTTGTAGGGTGCAAAGCCTGTGAAATGTAACGCACCATCTATTCTAATCATCTCAAATTCCCTGTGGCTTTTCCTTCTTTCCATCCCTTCCCCAATCTGGCGGATAAATTTTCTGAGTGCGAGGGTCTCCCTCGCGAGCAAGATGCTCGCACTACAAATAATTCTCACAACTCAAATAGGATTGCTATAGCGATCGCTTCTCCCAACACACCAACCCTTGTCAACTCCTTAAATGATTGAGTGCGATCGCCTCTATTGTTGGTTGGGTTAATGAAATGTCAAGCACCATGTGTTGGTTAAAATTTTGTGCGGGATGCTAACTTTAATCATTTTGTTTACATTTCTTACCTGAATCTTGACGCATTTGTTTAATTACCTCTGGATATTTTTTCAGATCTTCTAACGACTTTAAAGGGGGATACACCACTCGTTCTTTTCTTTCACGTACTTTATCTAAATAAGCATAAAAAGCCTCATTATCTTCTCGATGAGATAAAACATAACTTTTTAATTCTTTATCGCTCATGGTTTGAAAATTAGGTTTTTGATTCATTTTATCCATTCCCCATTAGGTTTAATCTCAATTTCAATTTCCTGACCAATTAGCATGAATATATTTCCAGTGCGTTCATCAAATCTTATTAAGTTAATTGGTAAATAAAGCCTTGTAGCCCAACAAGAAAGAGTATAACATTAATCCAACTGCGACTGTAGCCCGTAACAGCGGCTACCTCCTCAGTTCCCTTGCCTATACCCAGCAGCCAAATGTATGAATCGTGCCATCCCTCGATGGGGTCTTTGGCCTGGCGATAACGCTGCTCAAGTTCATCGAGACTCAGATGGGGAGTAATAGTAATCCGTTTGGGCATAGTGCGATGGCTGATCTTGTAGGGTGCGTTAATGAAATGTAACGCACCATTCTCAATTCATAGCGTCTGGGATTATGATAAAGTGACAAGTTTATAATTTCTTACAGGAGTAAACACAGTGACTAAAGAAAGCGATGACGAACTCAAGGAGTTAATCAAATCAAATGCCCGTGCTATCGAGGCGCTGACTGAATCAATATCTGAATTACGCCGCGATCGCGCTCAAATGTACGAACTCATGGCAGATTTGACTATGTCGCAATCTCGAATCTTCCGAGTATTGGAAAATCTTGATAACCGCCAAGGACAAATTGTAGAAATCTTACGCTTACTGACAAATCGTACAAATCAGGTGGAGTCAGAGTAGGGTGGGCATTGCCGACCAACAAGGAAATAGGTTCAATATTATCCATGCTTTGATTGTTATTGACCGATTTCATGGGATAAAGTTAGTTAATAAATCTCTTAATAAACTGCGAATAAATTTATAACTAAACCGCTTAAAAATCGCTGTTTACTTGTTTAAAACCATGAGTATTTAACTGGGAAAGGTTATTCAACCGGGTTTAATATCACTGGGTCGTTTGCGGCTACAATACATGACTAAAAACGCAAATAATCCGATTCCAGTCAGATACTTGAGGGAAGCCCAAATCAGGGGACTGGGTGAGAAAAAGCCCTCAATAACACCCGCAATAATCAGCATGGGGACAATCCCAAACACTAGCTGAGCAGCTTGGGAACCATAGAATTTTATTGCATCAGCACGGCGATATTTGCCAGGAAACAGTATTGCTCTGGCTATCAGTAAACCAGCACCACCAGCCAGGAAAATCGCTGGTAATTCCAGGGAACCGTGAGGAAAGACAAACGCCCAGAAAGGGTAAGCCAAGTTATTTTGACCGACTAAAGTGGCGATGGTACCAATCAGCAGTCCATTTAATCCCATGATATATACCGTCAAGATCCCAGCGGTTATGCCACCTGCAACAGCATTAAAGGAGACTGAGAGATTGTTAATCATAATATTGCTGGAAGCTAAGGGTTCAATTCCCAAAATTGACCCCATCCACAATTCCCCCTCGTCTCGCACTTTGGAAATCAAACTTTCTGGCACTATCAGGGAGATAAACACTGGATCTTGCCAAGCATACCACCAGCCAATCAATGCTCCTAGTAGAAAAATCGCTGTTGCTACAGCCGTGTAACCCCATGTTCGTTGCACCACAGCAGGAAAACCCCAGCGATAAAACTCCCCTATCGCCTGCCATTCCTGGCGGCGCGAACCTTGATAAATTTGGTTATAGCCACGGGAAGCCAGCCTTTGTAAATCTTGCACCAGGATATGTCCCACTTGATTTGTCCGGGCACGAGCCAAATCCGCTGATACAGAGCGATATAAACTGGCTAATTCCCTAATTTTTGATGCCTGCAGCGATTTAAGCCCTTTTTTTTCCACTTGCTGCAAAAGAGCGTCTAATCGCTTCCAGTTTGGTTCCCGCCGCGCAATCCAACGTTGAATATTCATAAAATTTTCTCGTAGATTCTGCACACCTAGCTTAAGATAGCGATAACATTTGCACCTCAAGCAACTGCACAAGTCTAGCCATGTCTAAAAGTCCGATCCCTAGCCAACCGATTGGTCCTCTCAGTATTGGGAATGTCGTCAGTGCTGGCCTGCGTATCTACCGCGATCATTTCAAATTGTATTATAGTCTGGCGTTCACAGCGTATCTGTGGGTATTAGTGCCGATTTATGGCTGGGCTAAATTCTCTGCCATCTTAGGGCTGATCTCACGCCTGGTATTCAGTGAAATAATCGAACGTCCAGAGACAGTGAATGAAGCCCGCCGCCATGTCAATCCTCGGATGTGGAATTTTTTTCTAGCAGGGTTATTGGTGAGTCTGATATTCTCTGCAGCGATGCTGGGGGTTGTGATCGTTTTTGGGATTTTTTTTGGTATCCTGGGAATTCTACTCACTGCTATCTTTGAGCAAAATCTTGCGGCGGTTGTTATTTTAACTCTGCTGGGACTGATTGCTTTCATTGCCCTTATATTTGGCTATATTTGGCTTTATTCCCGCTTATCGATTGTTGAGCTGCCGATAGCAATTGAAAATCAAGGGGATCCTGGGGGAGCAATTGGTCGGAGCTGGAATTTAACTCAGGGATTTGTCTTGCGCCTGCAAGGGATATTTTTAGTCGCTTTTTTAACCACCCTTCCAGTCTCCATTGTTGTTCAGATAGCTGATAATATTATTCAAGTTGTTTTAGCTATATTGTTGCCCCAGGATTCTGGCATTTTCGTCTTGCTGTATGTCTTGCTAATTTTGAGTCTGAGCTTTGCTAGCGGTGCGCTGTTGATACCATTTTGGCAAGCAATCAAAGCAGTTATCTACTACGATCTGCGCAGTCGGAGGGAAGGTCTGGATTTGCAGATACGGGATTCGTGATCGCAATGCTTCACAGTGGACATCTCACTCATACCAAATCCGGGTTAACTACCCCCTTTTTGAAGGAAGCTTCGGATCAGGGAACTTCGGCTCAGGGAACGGGAAACTTTGCTCAACTGCCATGGGATTTTTTAATCGATTTACTCTCCAAACTCCAGAAAGCGTTGAACTGGAATTCACTTTAGCAGGAATTGGCAACCGAGCCTATGCACTGTTAATCGATTATATTGTTTTAGGATTCATCCTGATTGGGTTCCTAATCACTTGGGCGTTTTTGTCTTTTCGACTTGTGGGCAGTGATAAGACTATAGCCCTCTGGGCACTGGCAATACAGCTTTTAATTGTTTTCTCTATTTATGTTGGGTACTTTGTATTTTTTGAAGTGCTATGGCAGGGTCAAACACCTGGTAAGCGCTTTGTCAAAATTCGCGTGATTCGCGATGATGGTCGCCCAGTCAGGCTACAACAAGCAACCCTTCGTGCTTTGCTGCGCCCCGTGGATGATATCTTTTTTCTGGGAGTATTTTTTATTGTGCTAGGCAAACGAGAGAAGCGTTTAGGAGATTGGGTAGCAGGAACGATTGTTATTCAAGAAGAACGACCGATTGCTTCTGCAACTTTCTCAGTTTCCGAAAAAGCACAAGCCTTGGCAAATCAGCTACAAATAGAAGCTGATATCTCCCAATTGCTCCCAGAAGACTTTGCCGTAATTCGAGAGTATTTGCAGCGGCGTGAGGGGATGATTCCCCAGGCAAGAATTGATTTAAGCCGACAATTAGCTCATCAAGTCAAAGAAATTATTGCCCTAGAAAAAGTGCCGCAAGGAGTCACCCCTACCCTCTTTCTAGAAGCCGTGTATCTGGCATATCAGCAGCAATCATCGACCTCTTATGAGTCACCCCCCTGACTAATGATTAATCTGCTTGAGGAATTGTTCTACTTCCTTCTCTGTTGGCTGAGAGGCGATCGCTCCTGGCTTGGTTGTCGTCAATCCCCCCACAGCACAGGCATAGGTGACAATCTCTTTTGCTGTATCTGGATCATTTAGACTGGCAATCCCCCGCTGACACAATTGATGAATGAAACCAGCCAGAAAACTGTCACCAGCACCAGTGGTATCTTGAACCTGCATAGAAAAAGGGGATACTTTGCCTTCGTTATCACTGAGACAGTAACTAACATCTGCTTCTCCTCCAGCGGTGACTAAAACACCTTCTACTGAGGCAAGAAGGCGGGCGATCGCTCCCGCATCAGTGGTGTCAAATAGCCATTGCGCTTCCTCGTCGGAGAGTTTCAGAAAATCAACATACTTCCAGAGTTGTGTAATCAGCGGTTGAGCCTCACTAGCATCGCGCCAAAACATGGGACGCCAATTCACATCCACCACAACTTTTACATCGTATTGCTCTGCTAACTGGAGAGCGCTCCAAACTGCTGATCTGGTTTGGGGATATGCTAATTCTAGGGTGCCAAGGACAACAAACTCAGCCTCTTGCCACAACTTAACAGGTAACTGTGAGCTTTGCAGGTAAGCATCGGCAAATTCATCCGGGTTGGGAGTGCCAAATCCAGCGAAGGAGCGATCGCCAGTTTCAGAGCGCACTACATAAACTTGCCGCGTCGGCGCTGTGGGATGGTACTGTATCCCAGTGCTATCTACTCCCACTGACTGTAAAAGCTGTACCAGCTCCCAGCCGGGTTCGTCCTTTCCGACACAGCCAACGAAAGCTGCTGGTGTTCCCAACTTCACTAAAGCACAGGCAACATTTGCGGGAGCACCTCCTGGATAAGCAGTCCATGATTCGACTTCTTCAAGCCCTCGCCCAAGTTGATCCGCGAGGCAATCAAACAAGATTTCACCTAGGCAAATAACACAAGGAGGATTAGTCACAAAAATCTCCGGTAAGTTTGGAAGTCCACTCCTTCTAGAGCAAGGTCGAGTAATAGAAGTTGACAAATTTGCTTATATATGCACTCCCCTGAACCCCCTCTGCTAAAAACCCAGCTTTATTACTGGATCAGCGTTCTAGGAGTAGGAGCTTGAATGACACAGGATCAAAAAAGACAGTATTTTTTATCTGCAAAAGCTTGGCTTTATCAGGATACCTTAAAATTAGTAAGTAAATATACTAAGGAAAAAATACTTATGGCTAGTAGCAAGTTTAAGACTCCTGCCTCTCTTTCAGAGCGAGAATTACAAATCATTGAGTTAATAGCCAATGGCTTAACTAATCTCGAAATAGCCCAGAAGCTAGAAATTAGCAAAAGAACCGTCGATAACCATATTAGCAACATCCTCACCAAGACCAAGACCGAGAACCGCGTGGCACTGGTACGCTGGGCTTTACATTGGGGGAAAGTTTGTCTCAATGATGTCAATTGCTGTACTTTGCCGCTGCCAAGTCATCAAAAAAGTGCTGGTGAAGCGGTTTATTAATCAAAAGCATCTTTTGCAGGGGCACGGCGACATAGATATCTTGATTTGGTGCAAAATGTTGACTATGCCGTACCCGTAATGAAAATGGGTAGAGTGGTAAATAGGGAATGGCATCGAGGCAAGGGCCAATTACCAATTACCAATTCCCAATCACCAAAATCGACATGACTAATGCTGCTTCTGCGAATACTGGCAACTTCTGGGACTTTGATTTTTTAACCCCGCAATCCACACAGGATACTGACTTGCTTAAACAGTTAGGCTTTGTTCCCGGACTCAAAGAAATCCTGATATTGCGTCAGGTACACGCCCTCGAACACGCCACTGTTTGGGTTCTAAGTGAAACTGTTAAGGCTTCAGGTAGTCAAGCTTCGGTAAACTCTCGTCAATTGGATAATGAAACCCTAGGTGGTTTATCTACCGACCAGGGATTCTATTTATATGGTCAGGTAAACCGATTCGATTTACAGCGAGCTGTGCTACTCGCTCTCCAACGCCTCACAGCGGGAGAATGGGATTTAGCAGTGCATCCCCGCTGCGGAACTAATTTATCTGTGTCAATGCTCTTGACAGCGGGATTATGTTTGGGCGTTCACTTGCTTTTACCCCGAGGTCCCCTCGAACAACTCATTGGTTTAGGTTTAGCAGCAACAACGGCGGCTCAGCTTGCACCTGATTTAGGGAGTTCAGCCCAAAAGTACTTGACCACCTCGATTCCGTTTAATTTGGAAGTTAAAGATATCTCCGCAACCTCTGACATCTGGGGACGTCCAGCCCATTTTGTCCGAGTGCACTGGCGGGAGTCGCAATAAAACTTAAAGTTTTGAGTCAACAGGGAGTCCCGATCCAGTAGTACGCTTTTATCTAAGTGAGCAAGGAAAACACTGATGGCTATTAAACGCGGATCAAAGGTTAGAATTCTTCGCAAAGAGTCCTATTGGTATGGGGATGTGGGAACAGTCGCTAGTGTAGACAAGAGCGGCATCCGCTATCCCGTCATCGTTCGCTTTGACAAGGTCAACTACACTGGCTTCAGTGGTAGTCCTACTGGAGTGAACACCAATAACTTTGCCGAAAACGAACTCACAGAGGTCTAGCACTGAGCCAGAAGCGACAAGACTGATAAACTATTCTCAGTCGAATTAGATCGCGAAGTAGGCTCAATTGTGCCAGAACTGCCTGAGGTTGAAACAATCCGTCGGGGTCTAAATCAGTTGACCCTGGGACAAGAAATTAGAGGTGGGGAAGTGTTGCTCGAACGCACACTTGCCTACCCCTTTTCTGTGAAAGAGTTTTGGAGAGGAATAGAAGGAGGGGCGATCGCTGATTGGCAGCGAAGGGGTAAATATTTATTAGCACAACTGTCCTCCCCATCTTCCCAAGGAGCAGGTTGGTTAGGAATCCACCTGCGCATGAGCGGTCAACTGTTGTGGCTAAACCGAGACGAGCCTTTGCAAAAACACGCGCGAGTGCGCCTGTTTTTGGGAGAAACCCAGGAGTTGCGCTTTGTTGACACGCGGACTTTTGGTAAGCTCTGGTGGGTGCCAGCGACCCAAACTCCAGAAAAGATTATTACTGGGTTACAAAAATTAGGACCAGAACCATTTTCGTCTGAATTCTCTTTAGAATATTTGACACAAAAGCTGCAAAAAAGCCGCCGTAATATTAAAACGTTACTGCTAGATCAGGCATTGGTGGCAGGTATTGGCAATATTTATGCCGATGAAGCTTTATTTAAGAGTGGGATTAGACCAGAGGCGATCGCTGGCGATTTAAGCACAGAGCAAATTGAGCATCTGCGCACTGCAATAATTGAAGTTTTGCAAACTGCTATTGACAAAGGTGGCACTACTTTTAGTGATTTCCTCAATGTGATGGGAGTAAACGGTAACTACGGTGGTGTTGCCTGGGTTTATGGGCGCAGAGGGGAGCCTTGTCGCGTCTGTGGCAGTCCCATTGAGCAGATTAAGTTGGCAGGACGTTCCGCCCACTTCTGTCCTCAATGTCAATCTGAAGTAGTAGAGGCGAAGCATTTATGCAGATAGCTTGTCGGTTAACAAAGGGGATTTGGGTTTCCTCGGTTCAAGAAATATGGACAGATGAAGTCCCTGCTATTTCCTCAATTCAGAGCAAATCCCATAACGGGTTGGCAACTGAAATTGCCCAAATTGGGAGGAGTAAGAATAAACATACATCGACCCATTCCCGATGGCTTTGTCGTTAAACAGGTTAGGGTAGTCAGAAAAGCTAAAGGCTGGTTGGCCTTGCTTAGCATTCAATCGGATATATCAATTCCTGAAGTAAAATCACCATATGGTCATCCCATAGGTGTGGATATCGGTTTGGAGAAATTTCTAGCAACATCCGACGGATTCAATGAAAATGGGCGCAAGTTTTTTGTAAGTGAGCAACGCAAGCTGAAATTGCTGCAACGCCGTCTATCAAGAAAAAAGAAGCGCTCGAATAACTATGAAAAAGCCAGAAAAAAATTTGAAAAGCAGCACAACCATATCGCTTTCAAGCGCAAGGACTATCATTTCAAGCTAGCCCATAAGCTTTGTGACATGGCTGACTCGATCTTTGTTGAGGATATCGATTTCAGAATTATGGCCAAAGGTTTCCTGGGCAAACATACCCTAGATGCGGGGTTCGGTCAGTTTAGGTCGATCCTGAAATATGTTTGTCAGATAAGGGGCAAATATTTCCAGGAAGTAGATCATAGGGGAACCAGTCAAACTTGTCCTAACTGCCGTATTGAGGTGAGAAAAACCTTAGCTGATAGGGTTCATAATTGTCCTGAGTGCGGTTATGTAGTGGATAGGGATATTGCTGCTGCTCAAGAGATATGTAATCGAGGGATAGAGAGTACCCAGGGACGCTGGGGAAAGGAAACCGCCTGTCAACTGCTCCGCAGCGACGGAGTCACTCTGCTCCGCAGCGATGGAGTCACTCTGCGTCAGCAGCGACGTAGTCTAGTCGAGGTGTCAGGGGCGATGAGCCTAGATAACTGGCGTCGGGCCCCGAATGCCTAATCGTGAGATTGGGAAGCCCCTGCTAAATTGCGATAGCAATTAGCGGTGGGAGGATGTCACTATTTAGAATATAAAGAATATTGACAAACTCTCATAACTCAAATCATGGCAGGTAAAATAAAGAAAGGTGCTAAGGTGCGTGCTGTTCGAGAAAATTTGGCAGATAGCCTAGAGGCTAAAGCGAGTGATACCCGCTTTCCCCCCTACATTTTTGAAAGTAAAGGTGAAATTGTAGATATGAATGAGGAATACGCCCTAGTCAAGTTCTATGTGCCGACACCGAACATCTGGTTTCGCATCGACCAACTGGAACTAGCTGAGTGAACCTTTTCTCATTGATTTTCTCATTGATTAGATTATGAACTCCTCCTCTGCTTCCCCGATTTCCTGTCAATCACCCCTCGTTTCCGTTATTGGCGCAGGTAACGTAGGTAGAATCTTAACCCAGCAGATTGCTCAGAAAAATCTGGCTGATGTCGTGCAAGTTGATATCGTCAAGGGTTTGCCCCAAGGGATAGCCCTCGACTTGACCGAGGCAAGGGGAATAGAATTACACGACCGTAAGATTATCGGCACCAATGACTATGCTGATACCGCTGGTTCTGACATTGTTGTAATTACCGCAGGTCTTCCCCGCAAGCCAGGGATGAGTCGGGAAGACCTGATGCAAACTAATGCCAGGATTGTGGTCGAAACAGCTCAAAAAGCCATTGCTCACTCCCCCAACGCTCTGTTCATCGTCGTCACTAACCCCCTAGATGTGATGACTTACCTTGTATGGAAGAAAACTAATCTCCCTTTTCAAAGGGTGATGGGGATGGCAGGGGTTCTGGACTCCTCTCGCCTGCAAACATTTATTGCCATGGAACTGGGAGTCTCAACAGCTGATGTCAGTGCGATGGTATTGGGAGGTCATGGGGATTTGATGTTGCCTTTGCCTCGCTACTGTACCGTCAGTGGCGTTCCCATTACTGAACTGATGGATGGGGCGACAATTGAGCGGCTGATAGAACGGACTCGCCACGGTGGAGCAGAAATTGTTAAATTACTGCAAACTGGTGGAGCTTATTTTGCCCCGGCATCTTCTGCTTGCTTGATGGTAGAGGCAATCTTGCACAATCAGTCGCGCCTCATACCAGCTGCAGCTTACCTGCAAGGGGAATACGGTTTGCACGATATTTTCATCGGTGTTCCCTGTCGCTTGGGATGTCGAGGGATTGAAAGTGTGTTGGAAGTTAAGCTAACTGAGGCAGAACAGAAGGCTTTACAGAAATCTGCTCAATCAGTACGGCAGAATATTGAGCTGGCTTTGGCAAGCCTTGATGGTAATTAGTTTAAATTGTAAGGTGGGCATTGCCCAGAATTCTCTGTGTGCGTGAGTTACAAGTTTTTGGTCGGCAATGCCCACCCTATGGTTATTGTCAACCTACTTACTTAGTGGGAGATTTCTGGGCGTGACCAGTTAAAAAAAAATGACTGATTCCAGGATTGGGAAACAGTCATTTGGGCAGCTAAACTGCGTAGTTTTTTTTAGCTTTCTTTATCAAGAAAATCTTGACCTTGCTTTAAAGCAGAAGCACCAATATTGAACCCCACCCAAACTAAGGCCACAACGAGGGGAAGAAGAACTATTAAAAGCCGCAAGTCCATTTCTGTATTTCCTATTCCTTTTTTCTTAGCGAAAGTTGTTCGACCAAAGATTTGGTAGACTTTTGCTGTCTACAGTTGACGTCCTCCCACCGCTAACCCTACGGGTATAGCGCTTGATTCCGACCACCTAGTTACCTATTGCAGGAGGGCGGAAATAAGTTATCGCCTTGTAACCGTCCAAAGGACCCATAACGGTACTAGGCAGTCTTCCTCTCCTTTCGGAGGGTTCCCAGGCTCCCTGTCCAACTACAGCGATATCTCCTCAAGGTTGTTTCGGGCATAACTTTCCGAGGGACTCCCGGTAGCTTCCCATATAGGGAAGGCGTTAGTTTACGTTTAACAGCTCGAACTTTTCAGCTCACAGCTTGATATTTATTTTACTGCATCTGACACGCCTCAGAAGTTAATTTTTGTTGCTTAAGCTAAAAGCATCTATAGTCTCTATCTTCTGTTTAGCTCTTGTAGGGTGGGCACGTAGTGAATTCCAAATCTGTTTCTTGGCCGGCATGAACCAAGGCTAGTTTTTCATAGCGCCGCGCATGTTCGAGCAAGTCTTCTGCTTCAGTCTCAGAAACCTCCCGCAGCCGTTTAGCGGGAACACCAACCATCAGCGATCGCGGCGGAACATCCTTGGTGACAATGCAGCCAGCACCAATAATACTTCCGGTTCCCACCCTAACACCATCTAAAACCACTGCTCCAATGCCAATCAGGCAACCCCTTTCAATGTGAGCAGAATGAACCACAGCGCGATGGCCTACCGTAACATAATCTTCTAATATTGTTGGCTTGCCAGGGTCGCCGTGCAAAATTGCCCCATCCTGAATATTAGTATGTTCGCCAATTTCAATCCTTTCCATATCTCCCCGTACCACGGCACTGTACCAGACACTAACCCCAACAGCTAGGGACACATGACCCATAACTACTGCATTCGGGGCGATAAAGGCAGCTTTAGATAAATCCGGAGGAGACCAATAAGAGTTCACAGCTGATTTCTTCAAGCCCTGTCCTCAAAGAAGTAGGGCGGGGTCATTGACTCTGCTTGCTTTTTGCTTAAAACCTTACTAAGCTTAGATTGTACCATCTTTTCGATTCAGTTCTTAGATGTTTCTTAGATGTTCCTTGTGTAAAGAGCTATTTAAAATCTCCAAAGTGACCTCGGCCAACTTGAACAAATTGTTATAGTCCTTGCAGTTGTTGGAATTGACCAAAGTCAGCAACTCTACATAGAAATGGTAACATTAAATGATGAATACAGGGCTCCAATACCCCATATTTGGGGCAGAGATTCACTGCCCTCATTGTCGCCAGATAATTCCCGCTTTGACGCTAACAGATACTTATTTGTGTCCTCGTCATGGTGCCTTCGAGGCAAATCCAAAAACCGGTGAACTGATTCATCTACAGTCTGGGCGTCACTGGCGTCGCTGGAATGGTGAATGGTATCGACAGCACACCCATCCAGATGGTATTCGCTTTGAAATTCACGAAGCGCTAGATAAACTATATACCCAAGGCTATCGAGCGACAAAGGTAATTATCGCCAGTCGCTATCGAGAGTTAGTCAGTGCTTACCTAGAGCGCAGCACGCCTTGGCGAGGAAACTCAGACTCCCAGAGTCCTAGGCTTTATGGCCTTCCCGTAGAATTTAGCCCCGATCCTCCAGAAGAACCTTGCTGGGAAGTGATCAACTTCGATTTGGAAAAAGAACCGGGAGTTCCGGTACGCTATCCCTATTTCCGCTTGTTTGAATAACTTGTGATGCATCATGCTTCCATCCGCACAGCGGACATTCATCGCGCGATCGCCTTTTACGAACAGCTAGGATTTACGGTTAAGGAACGCTTCACCACCGGTTATACCCTCGCCTGCTGGATGGAGGGATTAGGAGGAAGGATCGAGCTGATTCAAATTCCCGAACCGAAACCCGCCCCTGATGCTTTTGGAGATGAACATTATGTCGGCTATTACCATCTTTCCTTTGATCTGACGGCTGTGACAGCAGATTTACCCAGCTGGTTGAGTGACTTGAAAGCCAGTTTTGCCCAGGCAGCTCAGGGGAATCCCGAGCAGTTTCAACAGTTGAAGGTGCTGTTGGAACCCGCTCAGCAAATAATTGGCGATCGCGTCTACGAAGTTGCCTTCATCGCCGATACTGATGGTTTGCCTCTGGAGTTTATTCGGGTGATGGAAAAGGTTCAGCCTGTTTGACCTCATACTAAATCCGGGTACAGGGAACAGGGAACAGGGAACGGGGAACAGGGAATAGGCAACAGGCAACAGGCAACAGTGCGCCCAGCCTCCAACGTCGACGCTGGGCGCACTTTGAGCGCTCTGCTACGCAGCGACGCGCTGCGTAGCAGGGACGAAGTCTAGTCTAGCGAGTTCCCAGTCACCCCCCTGACACTTTCAGAAGCGTTACATTGACAATGTTAACTTTTACAAACCTTAAGGAGACCCAGTGCTTGAGTTATACCAATTTGAGCTGTCCCAATACTCGGAGAAGGTGCGCCTGATCCTCGATTACAAAGAGCTGGAATACCGCAAAATTGAAGTTACTCCCGGCGTTGGACAACTGGAACTATTCCGCATATCAGGTCAGCCGCAAGTGCCAGTATTAAAGGACGGGGATACAGTAGTTGCCGATTCCACTGAAATTGCCTTCTACCTAGACCAGAAGTATCCAGAGAAACCGATTATCCCTACTGACCCCTTAGCACGGGGACAATGCTTGTTAATCGAAGAGTGGGCTGATGAATCAATCGGTCAGAAGGGTCGCAAAGCTTTCGTCGGGGCATTGAACCACAATCAGAACTTGCGCACTTCGATTCTACCGAAAAACACCCCGGATATCCTGAAAACTTTGGTTGGTGCCGTGCCGTCTGAATTTCTGGATATTTTGGGGGCTGGTGTTGGTTTTGGCTTGGATGCAGTGAAGGAGGCGCAAAAGGTTCTCAAGCAGGATTTAGAAGCCCTCAGTCTGATTCTTCAAAATCGTCCCTACTTAGTCACCGACCAGCCTACCTTGGCAGATTTAACGGTAGCGGGACTAAGTATCATACTGAAGTTTCCAGAGGATTCTTATTTCGATTTGCCTGAAGAACTCAGAGGTAAGGGCATTCCTGGCTTAGCTGATAATAGCGCCTACGAGCCATTTTTCAACTGGCGCGATCGCCTTTATGCTGACTATCGCAAACCCCTAACAACTAATAGCACCACAGATTCAGAACCAAATCCGATAGAAATCGAATAAGCTGTTGTCCATTTGACTTGCATATTCAACTTACTGGTTTTAGTCATTAGTCATTAGTTATTAGTTACTGAGGGCTAATGACTAATAACTCAGTAGGGATTTGAGCTAATCTCCCCGTCATAGACACTACTGAGATAATAGCCAGTCGTCGGTCTGTTGTAGAGGTCGAATGTATCACCGCTGCGAAGTGCCCAAATCTTGTAGTCGGAGAAGGTCAAAGGAGTTTGAGGCTCGCAGACTTCTGGCAGATGATCGCCGAGTACAAAGTACGCCTGGTCGTTTCCCATCACGCGGGCTAGACCATTCTGATCCACAACAACCGACGTTCCCTCGTCCACCGCTATAGCTAGGGCGCTGTCAGATATCCCGTCCCTAATCTGGCGGGCAATAAAAGTCATGGCGCGGCCCATCCTGTCCCGTTGGTAGAAGTGCGTGTCTACAATGGTTCCATTCAGATTCGGCCACTTGAATAAGTCGTAGGTGAAGAGGATGTCCTCATAGGGGTCTTCGAGAGCCTCTGGTGTCTCTACAGTATCCGAACAAGCGTTGTAGACGAAGTTACTTTGGATCATCGCGCCCGCACTGGTTCCACCGATTCCGCCTCCCCTAGCACTGACAGACTCTACGGCAGCTTCGACTCCCGTCCTCTTGAAGTTCCGGGTATATTGGCACTGATCGCCGCCAGCGAAGAAGATCACCTCAGCCTCCTTGACTGAGTCTGCGATGTCAGCACGATTTGCGTCTTCCCGACTTTGGATAACAAGAGTTTCCACTGAGTCCACGCCGTTCATGTTATAGATTGCATCATTGTAGCCAGGCCCACCAGAGGAACGAATTACCAAGACATCGACCTTGGTGGAACAGTCAGTGCAACCTCTAACCTGGTCGATCATCCATTGGATAGCCGCATCCACATCGGGACCACCCCCGCCCAAGTCATAGACTGGTCCAGCCAGGGGGGGATTGACATCGTCGGAGTTGCCCGTTATGGGATAGCGCAAGACTTCTGCCTGAGCAGGCAAAGCCAGGAACGCCACGAGCATCCAGAATAGTGCCACCGCGATCGCCAACAATATTTTCACCTTCCTTCTGGACAAAGAAGGTTTTTGGTAAATAGCTTGGGTAGATATAACGAAATATCTCTCACTCATATCTTGTTTGTTTCCCGCAGGCAGAATGCCTGCGCTACGAAGCTACCTTGAAACTATTTTACGTGCTGGCAGGAGATTTTTAGCAGCTAGATACTCGTGCAGTTCTAAAGGCTTAAGTTTGCACAAATCCTTTGCCAACTCTTGAATCCTTAGATTTTTGGGGACTAGGGGACTCAGCACTTCCCGGATAAATCCCAATATCTGGGGTTCGGCGACAAGGAGAACTCGCTGAGATTGATTGGCTTGAGTCAATTTGGCAATTTTAGTAACAATCTCCTTAGCAAAGCTACGCTCAAATTCGCCAAGATGATTTTGACGATGATCGTCATAACCGTGGCCTTGACTGCGTGAACCGCGATTGCGTCCAGTTTTGGTGTTCGCCCAAAGTTGTTTGCCCTGGAGATCCTTAGCCACATTGGTTAGACATTCGCGTTCAATCAAATTCGGGCCAGACTGACATTCAGGCAACTCTGCCTGCTCTAGTGTAAAAAAGCGTGCTTTGGTTCCATCAATAACAGCAACGACAGATTGATTCATGTTTAACCACAAAAATCCTTGATAACCTAATCTTAACAAGAACTCGGGTTTAAATTTCGTCGAACTCACGTTACCTAGATATGGCACTGGTGCGTCCCTTGCACAATTGAAGTCTGAACTGCGAAGCAGCGACGAAGTCTAGTCTGAAAAATTGGGTCGAAAAATATCCAAAGGTACAACAGCAAGCGATCGCAAGTCATAATCTCTTGTCTGAGCAACTATTTGAGCTGAACCCAGGATATAATAAGAACTTTCTATCCATTAGTAGCTTTTGGTGCTGGATACATTCCCAATATAGAAAAGAATGGGTATAAAAGATTTGAAGGGAAGAGATTTACTGGGGATAGCAGACCTCAGTACCGAGGAAATTCAGGGATTGTTGCACCTGGCAACACAACTCAAAAGTGGCGAGCGATCGCTGCACTGTAACAAAGTGCTGGGGCTGTTATTCTACAAAGCCTCCACCCGCACTCGCGTATCTTTTACCGTGGCGATGTACCAACTGGGAGGTCAGGTGATTGACCTTAATCCCAATGTCACCCAAGTTCGCAGGGGCGAACCCATATCAGATACAGCCAGAGTTTTAGATCGTTATCTGGACATTTTGGCAGTTCGGACTTTTAAGCAGGAAGACTTAGAATCTTTTGCCAACTATGCCCAGATTCCCATTATCAATGCCTTGAGTGACTTAGAGCATCCTTGTCAAGTTCTGGCAGATTTATTAACGATTCAAGAGTGCTTCGGTTCAGTTTCTGGCATCACATTGACTTATCTCGGCGATGGAAATAACGTTGCTCACTCCCTGCTACTAGGGGGTGCGCTGATGGGAATGAAGGTTCGCCTTGCCACCCCAGATGAGTACAAGCCAGATAGGGAAATTGTTGAGAAGGCACGGCAGCTTGCAACCGATGGTGCAGAAATTATCCTGACTGATGACCCAGTTGCTGCTGTCAAGGGGTCACAGGTTCTCTATACTGACGTTTGGGCAAGTATGGGACAGGAGGAATCTGCTCGGATTCGGATTCCTGTTTTTCAGCCTTATCAGGTGAATGAACAACTCTTAAGCCATGCTGAGGAGGAGACGATTGTATTGCACTGTTTACCAGCTCACCGGGGAGAAGAAATTACGGAGGCTGTTATTGAAGGAAAACAGTCACGGGTGTGGGATCAGGCTGAGAATCGAATGCACGCCCAAAAAGCTTTGCTGGCAAGTTTGTTAGCTTAAAACGGGACAGTCCCGATCTTGGGAATAGGGAATAGGGAACAGGGAACAGGGAACAGGGAACAGGGAACAGGGAATAGTGAATAGGGAATGGTTCAAAACAGAGTAACACTAGAGCAGAGGGAGCAGGGGGAGCATGGGGAGTAGGGGGAGCAGGGGGAGCAGGGGGAGCAGGGGGAGCAGGGGAAGAAAAAGACAAAAACAGACTAAAATAGTACTAATGTTCTAAAATTAATAGGGTTCAGCTAAAGAAACGCTTTTAGGCTGAAAGCATAACCGATAACTATTCCCCGTAGTTTAGCCTTGTAGCCTTATGGAAACCCTCACACAAGCTCAGCAAGAACTCTACGATTGGCTGGTAGAGTATATTAACACCACACAACATGCTCCTTCTATCCGGCAGATGATGCGGGGGATGAATCTGAAATCTCCAGCGCCGATTCAGAGTCGTCTAGAACGCTTGCGTGCCAAAGGATATATCGACTGGACAGAAGGTCAAGCCCGCACGATTAGGATTCTTCAACCTGAATCTGGAGGGTTGCAAGTTTTAGGAGCGATCGCCGCTGGGGGTTTGGTGGAACCTTTCACCGATGTCCAGGAAAAATTAGATTTGTCTAGTCTTTTCCATCAGGTCGATTGCTTTGCTCTACGGGTAGTGGGAGACAGCATGATTGAAGACTTAATTGCAGAAGGGGATATGGTTATTATGCGTTCAGTTTCCCCTAACGAAGAGCTAAAAAATGGTGAAATTGTCGCAGCCAGAGTGGCAGGACATGGTACTACTTTAAAGCGTTTCTATCGTGATGAAGATCAAGTAACCCTCAAAGCCTCTAATCCCAAATATCCGCCGATTGAAGTGATGGCAAATCATGTGGAAGTTCAGGGAATTCTTGTGGGAGTCTGGCGTGGTTATCACTCAACCATGAAATCCAGAGCAAAGGATCAACGATAATAAACATTTTTCACGCCCATAGGCTACCAACTTAAAGCGGGACTCCCTGGTTGAAACAAGGTTTCAGGTTTAAGGTTAATAGCAATGGCTTGGCGGGAAATGGCTTCACGATGAGGAAGCGAAGCCTGATACCTAGAGCATCGATTCAGTAATAAAATTTCGACAGGGGGAGGGCACGGCGTTTTGAGACTTTTGGTTGGGCAAACAAAGTTTGTTGATGCCGTGCCCCTACATTGATCGCAGATATCCTGATTACTGAATCGGTGTTCTAGAGCGTCGATTCAGTAATAAAGATTCGGAAGAGTAGGGGCACGGCATCATTAGCATTTTGCACCTGATCGAGATATTTATGTCGCCGTGCCCCTACACCCTCAGATTACTGAATCGGTGTTCTAGCACCTGACACCAGATCTTAACAAACAAGTACGGAAGGCTATCCACTTAAGCCGGGACAGTTTATATATGTTTTGATTTACCACGACTCATTTAGGACTATAGCGCTACGCGCTATGGTTAGTACACTGTTGAAGGCTGAAGTCCATGTGCAGTAAACTGTTGCCTGTTGCCTGTTGCCTGTTGCCTTGCGCGTAGCGCTATATCTATGTCTGCAAAGTCAATAATCAGATTTGGACTTGGCGATCGCCAACTATTGCTCGGCGATCGCGGATTTGGGGATGTCAAGTAAAGTTCCCTTAAGTCGGATGGCGCGTGAGGATGAGTACAATGGTGTCATTATCTTTCTAGTGTCTGATGCTTCTTCTTACATGACTGGGTCTAACTTAGTAATTGACGGCGGTTGGACAGCCTGGTAATCGTATAATCAATCTTATATGCGAATATATTATGCGACTATATACAAGTGCGATGACTGCTAAATCACCGAAAACATCAGTACAGATAAACTCAACTCTTTATGAACAAGATTATTACCTATGGCTGGAGCAAACTGCCTTCCTCTTGCGAGATGGCAAGTTATCCGAGCTAGACATATCAAATTTGGCAGAAGAAATTGAAGATATGGGGAGGAGTGAAAAGCGTGCAGTTGAAAGCAATCTAGAGATTGTGCTAATGCACTTGCTCAAGTATAAATACCAGCCTTCAAAACGGTCTAATAGCTGGAGCTATACAATATTTGAACATCGCAAGAGGCTAAAAAAAGCTTTTAGAGATAGTCCTAGTTTGAAGCGATATTTCAACGAGGTCTTCTCAGAATGCTACCAAGAGGCTAGAAAAATGGTATCCATTGAAACTGGTTTATCCATTGAGACCTTCCCGTCTGAATCTCCCTTCAGCCCAGAAGAAACCCTAAACCCTGACTATTTGCCGGAATAAATTAATAAGAAATCCGCTTTTCCCCCCTTTTAAAAAGGTATTTGAATAATTTCCGTATCCTCAATCATTTGTCCGTTGTACATTAAAGCTTCATGACCGTTGGCATTTAAATTAACTTTAATCTCATTACGTCCCGGTTCTAATTTGGAAATATAATACCAATTCCCATAAAGACGGGTTATTTTTTTTCCGTTGATATAAAGATGAGCGTGTCCTTCGCTGTGATTGCTTTCTTTGTTCACATTTTCCGGAGCAAATCTGAAATTAGAAACTTGAACTTCCAGATTCCATCCCTTAACTGCATCTTCATGAACAATTAAATCTACTGTGGGAACAGGGTCACCCTCTGGAATTGCTATCATTCCGTGCTCATGATCTCCCTCACCATGAGGGTGAACGGGACTTTTACCGCTATAATCACTTTGTGAATGACCGCCATCCTTCTCGTGAGCATGAAGATGATCCTCATGTTGAGCCGTCCCACAAATACTAAGTAAAGTGACACAAATTAATGAAGCTGAGACAAGTAAGAGTTTTTGTTTCATGAAAGGAATCCAATTAGATGTAATAAGCCCAAGGTTGATTGACCTCGAAACGGATTATCTGTTCAAAATCAGTGCTCGCTACTTCAAAATACCCCGGTCTTAGATGGGCTAGTAATCGGTCATTGTAATCAGCGATCGCCCCTTCATAAATAAATGAAATTTTATATATATTTTGATTTGTCACAACTCATTTAGTACTGCTATATTAGCAGAAACTTGTATTGATTTCAACGAGCTTATTTTTAGAGGATAAACCAGACTTGATGTAGATTTGCGATTTTGCTACCTTAAACTTTTTCGCCAGTAGTTCGATTAACTCTTGATTCGCTTTACCATCTATGGGCGGTGATTTTAGCCGAACTGCAAGACTACCTTCGGCAGATTCTTCTATTTTTTGTTGTTTAGAGTTTGGTTTGACTTTTACTTTGATTTTCATGAAATTTAGTCATAACGTAGTAGGACAAAATTAAAGTCAACTATTGAGACAAGGGAACAGGAAACGGGGAACAGGGAACAGAAGGGGATTCCGTGTCTTCACACTTCTTAACACAATTAACAGAATTTATGTCCAGGCACTTAGAACCAATGTTAGTTACGCCGTTCATCAAGATAATGCCATGACACAGACAAAAACATTTTTTTCCTGATTTCAAGCCCCTACCTTCAGGTATAGGGTTACTTTTGCCTTTTCCATGAAAGCCTTTTGCCTTCCGCAAAGCGGCTGACAGGCATCTGTGATTTACTGCGTGCTTGTAGTCGGCTCCAGCTGCCAGCCGCAGCTGGCTCTCTTCGACGCGATCGCTGATTATTTTTCGGATAGGCTCTAAGGACGAGGGCGAGGGAACTTGGAAGCAGCAGGGAAGTATTTCACTGGTTCATTTTTGAGAGCCTGACTCATAAATTCACGCCAAATGGGTGCAGCATGTCCACCTCCAGTAACACCATGTCCTAATGGTCTGTAGTTATCGTTACCAATCCAAACTGCTGTTGCTAGCTGCGGTACATAGCCGATAAACCAGACATCTCGCTCTGAGGAGGTTGTTCCAGTTTTACCAGCTGCCGGACGGCCGATTTTAGCAGCTGCACCTGTGCCGCCCGCAATCACACCTTTCAATACAGAGGTAAGGGAGGCAGTCGCCCACTGATCTAAAACCAGCTTGGGTTGGGGACTGTTGTCGAGCAACACATTTCCCCTACTATCCGTCACTCGGACAATCACTGTTGGCTCAGAATGCCAACCATTACTAGCAAAGGTCGCATAAGCCCCTGCCATCTCTAGAGGCGTTATTCCCTTTGCTCCCAAAGGCAAAGATGTTACTGCCTCAAGAGGACTCTCAATGCCTAGAGTACGGCAGACTTCAATTACTTTATCTAACCCCACCTTGCTCCCAATTATTACCGCTGGGACATTACGGGATTGTATTAGTGCTGCCCTAATGGATATCGGTCCAGCATAGCCGCCGCCGTAGTTTTTAGGAGTGTAATTTTTATTTCCATCCCGATAGCTAACAGGACTGTCATTAACGACAGAATGGGGGGTATATTTGCCGCTGGCAAAAGCTGTGTAGTAGACAAATGGCTTAAAGGCAGAACCGGGCTGACGCCGGGATTGGACGACGCGGTTAAACTGGCTTTTCTGATAATCGACGCCCCCCACCAGTACTTTAACAAAGTGTGTTCGAGGATCCACCGCCACCAGCGCCACTTGGTCTGCATAAACTCCGCGACGATGCAGGTTGCGATGTGCCTGACGCACCGTTTTCTCTGCCATCTGCTGGAGGTTGTAATCAATGGTGGTCTGGACACGCATTCCGCCTTTGAGGACAGTGTCGCGACCAAAGCGCTCATTTAACTCCTGTACAACCGCATCTGTGACATAAGGTACCTTACTAGCCCGCCAAGCAGTTGGCTTACCTACCAACAAAGGTTCGGAGCGTGCGGCAGCTTCCTCTTGGGCAGTAATCCAGCCCAACTCCCGCATCCGATTGAGGACAATTGCCTGCCGCCGTTTCGTTTCCTGGTATTGGATAAATGGACTGTAGTCTTCCGGTGCTTGAATCAGTCCAGCCATCATCGCCGCCTCCGCCAGGTTTAACTCAGAGGCAGGCTTGTTGAAATAGCTTTCGGCAGCAGTTTGGACACCATAGTTATTGTGACCCCAATAGATATTATTGAGGTACATTTCTAAAATTTTGTCTTTTGTGAAGAATTGCTCAACTCGAACTGCCAGCACTGCTTCAACAACTTTGCGGCTAAAAGTACGCTCGCGAGAGAGAAAGAGGTTTTTCACAAGCTGCATGGTCAATGTAGAGCCGCCTTCAACCACTTCACCTTGCTGCCAGTTGACCAATAAGGCACGAAGGATACTATTGGGGTTAATGCCCTGGTGGTGATAGAAGTGGCTATCTTCTATCGCCAGTACTGCTTGCTTGAGTTCAGGAGAAACTTGGTCGAGTTTTACCACCTCACGATTCGCTTCACCATGGATACTGGTGAGGAGCTTGCCCTTAATGTCGTAGATATAGCTGGTTTGTGTAGGAACATAGCTGCGCAGCATCCTGACATCTGGGAGGTTGCGAAAGCTAATTGCCAGACCAACCAGTCCTCCAGCAATAACTGAACTGGTTAGCATGGTCATTCCCAGAATCGTTCCGCCCGCTGCCTTAGCAACTCCTGTCAGAAACTGAGAACCTGGCGCCAACTGGTTTTTCTTTTGTTGTTGTTTTTGTGGAATGGTGCTAGACGACACTGTGATTTTACTTCCTCACTCAAAAGACTAAATGTGCTAACGGGAGAGTAATCTGTAAATACTTTTCTTATAGTTGACTACTAGCCTATAAGAAATTTTCTGGGAGTCAACCCCCCAATGTGTTCTATTATTACCTTGATTTATCAGTAAACTCCATTAGGGGAATTCTCTCCAGATATGTAACTGGGGAGATATTTTGGGACTTTTGGCAATCTATAATAGTCTGATTGCAAGGATCTTCAGCTTTAGTAAGCAATCCGAGCAAATATTCTCAGACTGCTCAAACGAATGCCTTCTTTAAACCTACCCCAGAACTTTGATTGGCTCTACCGGGGAACTAGTGAGATCTTTCCCTCTCAGCCAGATAGTCAAAACGCCGATGAGAATCTCGCTCAACGCTTAGCACAGACTGACCACCCTTTGCGGGTTAAGTTGGGAATTGACCCCACGGGGGCAGAGCTACACTTAGGTCATAGTATCCCATTTCGCAAGTTACGCTCTTTTCAGGATGCGGGTCATACCGCTGTCCTGATTATCGGGGATTTTACGGCGCAAATTGGCGACCCCACTGGCAAGTTAGAGGTGCGCCCCCAACTGACTTCGGAACAAGTAAAGGAAAATGCTCAGACTTATTTAGATCAGTTGCGCCCAATTTTGGATTTTGAGACACCGGGACGCTTGGAAATTCGCTATAACTCTGAGTGGCTAGGAAAGCTGGATTTGTCAAAAATTCAGGAGTTGCTCTCAACAATGACGGTGGGGCAAATGCTGGCGAAAGAGGGGTTTGCCCAACGCTACAGCCAAGAAGACCCGATTTATCTCCATGAGTTTCTTTACCCCTTGATGCAAGGGTATGATTCGGTAGTGGTAGAAGCGGATGTGGAGTTGGGAGGAACTGACCAGAAATTTAATATTGCTGTCGGGCGTGATTTACAGCGGCATTTTGGACAAAAACCTCAGTTTGGCTTATTGCTGCCCATTTTGTTGGGAACAGATGGGGTGCAGAAGATGTCTAAGTCTCTGGGAAACTATGTCGGAGTGAGGGAAAATGCTTTGACAATGTACTCGAAGTTAGAGAAGACTCCAGATGCGCTGTTAAAGGATTATTTTGAGCTACTGACGGATTTACCGTTAGATCGGCTACCAGATAATCCACGGAAGTGCCAGAAACTTTTGGCCCTAGAAATTGTTTCCCAGTACCATGGCAATGAAGCCGCAGTACGAGCCAAGGAAACAGCGGAAGGTTTAGTTATTGGTCATGGTGAAACTACTGATAGTGATGCTGTGCCGGAATATTCCCTCTCTAAAGTCAAGTTTCCTGCCAAATTATCTTATATCCTCAAGGAAAGCGGTCTGTGCGAAAGTAGTTCGGAAGGACGCAGGCACATTCAAGGCGGTGCGGTGCGTCTAGATAGCGATCGCATCACCGACGATACAGTCAAATTTAATTTTGATGAGCTTGAAGGTAAGATTTTGCGAGTGGGCAAGAAAAAGTTTATCCGCCTTGCCCCGTAATAAGTAGTAGGACATAAATATTTTCGGTTAAGACATCAGGGGAGAGGGGGAGAGGGGGAGCAGGGGGAGCAGGGGGAGCAGGGGGAGCAGGGGGAGCAGGGGGGGAGAGCTTATCGGTTGGGCAAAAGAGCGGAGCCATCTTCATCTTAATTTTTCTTAATACAGAGATGTTTATTTTTGTCCGACTACTTATCAGAATCCGGTTGAACTGACAGAATGAAATTACCATCACCAATCTCAGACCGAATTATTGTCCCTTTAGACATGCCTACTATAGAAGAAGCGATCGCCCTGGTGGAAAAACTCCCTCAGGTAAGCTTTTGGAAGGTTGGTCTAGAGCTATTTGTCAGTGCTGGTCCAGAAATACTGAAAATTCTCAAAGAACGGCAAAAGCGCATTTTCCTTGATTTGAAGTTTCACGATATTCCCAACACTGTTGCGGGTGCTTGTCGTTCCGCCTCCGGTTATGGAGTTGACTTTCTCACCATTCATGCTACTGCCGGACGCAAAGCTCTCCAAGCCGCCGTAGAAATTATTGGAACAGAAGATTCACGCCCCAAATTACTTGCCATTACCCTACTGACTAGTCTAAACTCTCGGGAGTTAGCCTTTGAGCTGAAAATCCCCTTAGAACTACCAGAATACGCTTTACAGATGGCACTATTAGCGAAAGAAGCAGGCTTAGACGGAGCCGTTTGCTCCCCCCAAGAGGTAGACCAACTGCGGCAGATTTGCGGCAATGATTTCCTGTTTATCTGTCCTGGCGTGCGACCAAGTTGGTCACAAACAGGCGACCAAAGGCGGGTTATGACCCCAGCAAAAGCAATGAAAGCTGGTGCTGATTATTTAGTCATAGGTCGTCCAATTACTGCTGCTACACATCCAGTTGAGGCTTGGGAACGAATTTGCGAAGAGTTAGCTGTCGTTTAAACGAGGGTTTCCACATTAACCCGTGAGGTTCTGATGAGATTTTCAACACTGGGACTAATTGCCGCTGGCTCTTTGATGGGCATCCAGTCCCAATTGGTCAATGGTCAGTCGTTATTTGTCAGTGGTAACTTATACCAAATCCGGGTTAACTACCCCTTTTTTGAGGGAAGTAGGGAACAGGAAACAGTGCGCCCAGCATCGACGTTGTCGGCTGGGCGCAACAGGGAACAGGGAACGGGGAACGGAAAGGGGGGAGCAGGGGAAGAAAAAGACAACAAATTGATAAAGGGAGTTTTAGACCCGGATTCCGTATTACATACTAGTAATCTTTGGGACAATCCAAAATCCGTCTTCCCAGGCGAGAGCCAGGGAACGGGGCAAAATCCAAAATCCATTGACTGTCCTGCTGATGTGGAGACTTTAACCTCTCTCCTGCTACAAGATATCCCTAGTTACGCCAATAGGGTGATTCAACGGGCGCGACGGTTGAATAGAAGTGTCGATATTTTCGGTTATGTAATTGTGGCAGGAAAGCCAGAGTTTGAACCACTCAATCTGAGTCAGAGTCAATATACTTCAGTTTTCCAAGAATCCCCTGAGCAGATATTTTTTACCACTCTAGAGCGACAATACTTCAATGACAAGGTAATTGAGACAGAGAATTATCACTGGCTGTTTCTGACGCAGACAAAAAGCGGTTGGAGGATGGCAATGGTTTTTTCCCGGTTGGGTTCCACCTCAAAAGGGCGTCCTCCATCCCCACCACGGGAAAGCAGTAATGGTGTCATTGGTCAGGCGATTCGTCTCTGGTTAAGGGATTGCCGTGCTGGTACTATCAGAACTCCAGTACACTCACCGCTTCTAAAACCTTAAGATAATCTCAGATTATCTGGTAAAGCAAAGATTATCCAAAATTACAACCCACATTCCGCGTTGTATTATGAAGCGTTTATTCCCCATTTTTCTAATCGCTGAAGCTATAACTTTAAGTCTGGTTTACAGTAATCCAAGCACAGCTTCATCTTTTACCGGCTTAGGAGAACCCCTACCTGATACTTTTGGCTTAAACTTTTGTGGTAAAGTTTACACTCGTGGGCAATTGCCTCCCCCTATTGCATTAAGGAATAGATTCGAAAACGGGAGCTGGGCAACTGGAGTCTCAGCAGATGGTTCTACAGTGGTAGGATGGATAAAAAATAACTTGAGAACGGAAGCCTTTCGCTGGAGTCAAACCGGAGGAATGGAAAGCTTGGGTGGAAGTTTTGAGGAGAGTATGGCAACTGGAGTCTCAGCAGATGGTTCTACAGTAGTAGGATTAATGGGAACTAACTCTGGAAGCGAAGCCTTTCGCTGGACTCAAACCAGAGGAATGGAAAGCTTGGGTGGAAGCTTTGAGAGCGGGGCAACTGGAGTCTCAGCGGATGGTTCTATAGTAGTAGGATGGATGAGAACTAACTCTGGAACAAAACCCTTTCGCTGGACCAAAACAGGGGGTATGGAAAGCTTGGGTGGAAGCTTTGAGAGAGGGGCAACTGGAGTCTCAGCAGATGGTTCTACAGTAGTAGGATGGATAAGAACTAACTATAGCGATCGGATTTGATTCATGAACAAGAGTGCGGGCTCGCTACGCGAGTGCGGGAGGCAGCGCCAACAAGAGTGCGGTCTCGCTACGCGAGTGCGGGAGGCAGCGCCAACAAGAGTGCGGTC
>JBFRWF010000429.1:0-23008 GCA_051439465.1 Xenococcaceae cyanobacterium
TAAGAAGTGTAAAGAGCTTCAATCCCTTGCTGTTGCCTGTTGCGCCCAGCCGACAACGTCGACGCTGGGCGCACTGTTGCCTGTTGCCTTGTCTTCACAGTTAACTTTACTTTTGTCCGACTACTTATCAGTTAGCCGACGGCAAATTCTGTAAACTGACGCGCCAAAGGCTCGTGAAATGCTAGCACAATATCCTGCTTGGATATATTATGTTCGAGCAGCTTATTAGCAATCCCAATCTCAGTGCCATCGTATTGAATCCAAATCTTGTCACCCTTCAAATCGATATGAATCGAACATCCATAAATCCGGCGATGCCCGTGCCAGCCTGCCCGAATCACCTGATAATGGTCTCCTTTTTCGTCAAAACTCGTGTAAACCTCAACCTCGCCATAAGAAGATTTGATTTGGCTATATTCGGATAGAATTTGTTTTACAATTTCCCGATGACGCTCTAACTTTTCCATTGTACGATCGCCTCCTGGAATGGGTTAAACACAATTAAATCAAGCTGGACTTCTTCCACAATCATTTGGATAAACCGTCTTGAAAAGAACTCCTCGTAAGTTGCAATTGGAACGGCAAGATACAGAATCCGTCCAGGTTCCACTGCTTTGAGGGCAAAGCGATAGTTAAAATATTGTCCCAAGGCAGTATGAAACTCATAAATCGTCGAAAGACCCAAAAAACTTTTGATTTCAACTGCAATTTTTTCACCTTGCTTGTCTGCTGCGATTAACCGCTCTGCACCTAGATCGATCTTCATTGCCACATCGCCGAAGTCGATCTCCAAAGGGTCATGGGTAATTGTCCAACCTTCTTTTTCAAGTCCATTGCGAACTGCATTATGGTAAATATCTTTAGCAGCCATATATCAGCCTGGTGAGACAACGATCGCCCGTGACGCTCCTACACAAACCCTAAGGTTGTAGGCTTCCCAGCCACCTTATGGGCCACAATCCCAGGGGAGGATATCCGGGCTGTACTAGCCAATGCCGATCGCGAGGGTTAAAAACGGCAATATCATCAAATTAATTTAGCCGAATCTCCCTCAAAAAGTCAACCCTCATTATTGCTCAAATCCTTGCTACCTTTGAAAAATCAACGTTTTTGGCTGGGGATTTGAGTGCTGGTACGATTTTTGGTCAGTTCTGCAATCATAGCTCAGACAAAGGCGATCGAGTTGGGTCGTGAGGTCGTCAAACGCAATATAGCTCATCTTGATACCATTGGTGACAAGTTAAGCTTGTCTGCCAATTATCAAGGGGGTGAATCTTCAGGAATTAGTTCGCGTTTACTGGTACTATGTTCTATAATATTATGTAGAACAAAATTTATCTTTGTGAAGGCAGGGGCAAATGCCACTCGCAACGACTGAAAAAAAAATGTGGGAGGTATCACCCTCGAAAGACCCCACTAAAATGCCTGATAGTGAGATAAATGCAAAGTACGAGAAAGGAGAGAAAAGAATACTCACTGAAATGAATCGTGAAAAACTTCCCAGCTTTGCCGAAGCCTTAAAAAAGCCTGGTTATATGGAAATGCGGCCCTTCTATCAGAGAAGAGAGCGTTGGGACAAGAAGATGCAATCACGACTAATAGAGTCTTTTCTGATTAACATTCCTGTTCCGCCAATTATTCTTTATGAGAAAGATTTTAATTCTTATGAAGTGATGGATGGTCAACAAAGGATTACCGCTATTCAGGATTTTTATGAAAACAAATTAAAGCTAACTGGACTGGAAGTTTGGCCAGAACTTAATGGACGTAACTACAATCAGCTTCCTGTAAAAATAAAGGCAGGTATTGACCGCCGTTCAATATCATCTTAATCTGTTTAACGACATGCTTTCGCGAGTCATCGAAGAGTAAACAGCTATGTTTAAGGAGCTTCTGAATACAGTAAGTAAAAATATTTCTACTATCCGTTCCATTATTCATACTAACGATCAGCTTAGAAAAATTGTCTTTGGAGAGAGTGCTGTAACCAGATGGGAATTAGACGAAGATATAGAACTTACTGCACTAATGTGGAGTGTCCCAAGTGCAGCAGATTGGCGAGTTTACGACCACTGTGCTGTGATAACGCGACTATACGCCATTTATGAGGGGTTTATCGAGGACTTAGTAAGAGATTGGATAATGTGTCTGCCAAATATATTTCCGCGTTATTCAGATTTGGCAGAGAAAATTCGAGGTACGCACCAAATAGGTGTGGCAAATTTGCTACTTGAACTAAAGAAAAAGAAACATAGGTTTGAACACCTGTCTGTTGAGAAGGTTGTTCGAGGTTTATTTTTGGGGGTTAGTGGTAGTGAAGATAAATACGAGCTAGTACCCGATGCGTTTCTCCTACACGATCAGAACTTATGGAAAGAAGCCCTAGAGAAATTGTTCGCTGATGCTGGAATACCGGACGCTTGGAACTGGGTTAAGGAGCATAGAGACGTAAAGCATTTTGTGAAGGAAGTCCTAGCAAATGAAAAGACTGCTGAAGGAGAACTCAAAGAACTAATCGGCTATCGAAATGAAGCAGCCCACGGTGCTGTTATTGACAATGTCCTGGGTTCCAGCACACTGCTAGAATTCTGTAATTTTGTTGAAGTTAATAAAAATCAAGCTGATAATAATAATCATCATTGCTCTGGGGTTAATTTTCAGCTCCAATAACTCTTCCCGGACTAGTGAAGGAAATTCCCTGAGTTCCCGCTGTACCAATCATAACAGCCTCAACTATCGGTTCTGTGACTTTATCTCCAGCTTTCCATTCTACGAGGAAGTTTGCCCCCACACCGCCCGTTTTGTCACTAACTCCCACAAAAAAATCCGTTGAGCCCAGAGGAGATAGAAGTAAAGGATCTCGATCCTCTATGTATTGACGCACTAGCTGGCCGTCTGAATCATAATAGTTGACGGCTTCAATCGTAATGGCATGAGTCAGATCAGTATTGCGAATGCTTAAGGTCGTCGCTAGATTGTACTCTTTTTGATGGTTAAGGTAATAGATATGGGAATACACAGGAACATAGATGGTTTGTCCCATGGCCAGAACGGCGATCGCAATTACTAGCCAACTATATCGATTAATTTTGGTCATGGTTACTACTTTATTTTCTCTGTTAAGGGTTGTGTCAAAGAGCCACACAAATACTTTGGCAAGAGACCTAATGCATCAATCGGGTAGTTAGCCCACTATCAATGACATAATTTGCTCCAGTTATTGACACTGCTTTGTCACTGCTCAGAAAAGTGACTAGGTTTCCAATATCCTCCTGGCTTGCAATATGGCCTATGGGCAAAATCCCTGTCACCCGTTTGAGCGACTCCTCTGGATCTGGTTCGCTGTCTAGCCAAGACCTGAACAGCGGTGTATCCACAAATCCTGGGCTGATAGCATTCACCCGTATTCCTCTGGGTCCTAGCTCCTGTGCCAGGCTTCGCACCATTGTTACTACCGCACCCTTCGCAGTGGCATATGCTGTCATGTTGGCAACTGTCAGCTGGGCGTGAACGCTAGCAATGTTGATGACGGAGGCCGGAGCCCCTGCTTCCAACAAAGGCAGGCTTGCCCTCGTGACAAGATATATCCCGCGCAGATCCACCGACATGACATTATCCCAATCATTCGGTTCGGTATCGGTTATACCTTTGAACATTGCAAAACCAGCATTATTGACTAAAATGTGAAGCGCGTTGTGATTTGCCCTGATCGTCTCGATCATCTTAGCTACGTCTTGTTCATTGGAAATGTTAGTCTCGATGAACTCTGCACTGAACCCCTTCTGCCTTAATTCTCTCACGATCTGCTCGCCCTTCTCGGCTTGAATGTCATTCACAACAACATGAGCCCCCGCTGCAGACATGACCTTTGCCGTACCGGCGCCGATACCTTGGGCGGCACCAGTTATCAGGGCGACCTTCCCCGTGAGATCAATATGCATCTAGCCTCCTTGTTATATCTATTCGTATCTTTGTTTCTTCTAGGAACGCAGTGATGAAGTCCGCGTGATGCGGCACCATTTTATCAGGGATTTCGGTGAAAAACTCCCCTTCTTTCGGAGGAGTGCATGGTACGCACCAACAGACTAGAGACAGGGTGTTTGCATAGGGATGATTGGGCCACATATATGCTGTGATCACGCGTTTAAATACCACCCCAATTCCCAGTTCTTGCTGAGCGATTCGATTGCATGCGCCCTCGATTGATTCTCCACAGCCCACAAACCCACCAGGAATATGCCATCCATCCCAATATTCATCTTGCCGATAGGTTAGTAGAAAATCCTTTCCGGTTTGGCTGATGATAACCTCCACGGCAGGAAGAGGTACTAATCCGTGGAGTGCTTGCCAGACTAGAAACGGCATTTTTGGAGCGGCCAGTCCTTCCTCCTTAAGTGCCTCTAAGAGTTCAATTAATAGCTTGATGTCTGAGGAATGCATTGATTCGTGAAGCTTTTGCAGGGATGACGACAAATCTCGATTCGTTACATGCTAGCTTGCCCTATGTCCAGAAATGTTGAAAATCGAATACTTTTTGAAAAAAATTAAGACAGATAACCAGAGCTGCTTCATGATGTGACTCTAGAGTAGATGAACGAAAGGTATTGGCACAATGAATAGGGAAGTATAATTGCCAGCTTGACGCACCTTAGTAACGATCTCGTCCTTATAATTCCATGCAGTAAGCAGGAAATAGTCAGGCGGTTGTTTCTGAGACTCCTCCTCAGAAATGATTTTGATATTGGACTGAGGCAGATATCGCCCTTGCTTGCTCAAAGTGTTATCGACACAGTACTGAATCTCCTTGCTTGTCAGCCCCATAAAATTAAGAAGGGTGTTGCCTTTGGCTGTCGCTCCATAGGAGTAGATTTTCTGCCCTGCAGCCCTAAGGTCAGTCAACAATTTACTTAACTTTTTCTTGAACTCAAAAGTATTGTCTACAAAACGTTTAAAAGCTGATTTTGTGAGGAAGATATTCTCCCGTTCGGTATACTTCTCAACTGCTTGACTTATCCGATCATTAGGGGCAATTTTTTTTGTCACAAAAATGATAGAACCTCCATGCACAGGAGACATAAGAATATTAACTATATGCATCCCATGTAGTGCCAGCAGTGCTTTCATCGAGCGGATTGAGTAGTAAAACATATGCTCATGATAGATCTGGTCAAATTCATTGTTCTTTATTGTGTTCAAGAGATACGCATTTTCAATGATAAAGAACCCCGACCTATCAAGAAGATTAGTCACACCATCAAGAATTGAATGGGGATTGTAATTATGTGCCAAGCAGTGACGAGCAACAATAATATCAGGGGGGTAAAACGTTTTTTTAAGTTGCACTGAGGATTCATAGTTAAAAAATTCACATACAGTATGGACACCTCTCTGGTTCGCCAGTTTACAGATGTTAGTGGCAGGATCGATCCCAAGAACTTTAGCAACCCTGGGTTTAATATAGTCTAAGAAATGACCTATATTACTGCCGATTTCAAGAACGAAGGAGTTTCTTTTAAGATAGCTGTTCCTGAAGAGGAAAGACTGAAGAGATTCATAGTGATGAGAGAGAATTGTAGAGGAGGGGGTGACATAGAAATAATCTTTATACAGTGCCTCCTCATCTAGACAGGATCTCAACTGCACATTGCCACAACTTTTACAAATATCTAAGACCAGTGGATACGATTCTTGAAACTGTTCTGGAGACTTTTTGAGTGAATTCGCTGGCGGGAATGTTCCGAGGTTCACAAGCAAGGAAACCTCTGCTGAACAAATCCGACAATTCATCATATATGGCTTTCCATTGGGTTGCATTGTTTTGTCCTCGACTATGGATGATATACCTCTAGCTTTTTGATTCATGGACGACATAGCTCTGCGATACCCTCTTCAATGGTGATGGTTGGCTTAAAGCCTAGTGACTTTAGTCTCTCAACATCAAGAAACATATCTTTTACCTGAACAATTGTGTGAAATTCTGGGGGAGAGCTTGCCTTAATTTCACTTTGAGAGCCTGTGATTCTTTGTGCTTCTTCAATCAGGTCTCTAAATCTATAAGGAATCCCACTCCCAATATTTATGATGGAATTAAGCGGAGCACTCTCAACAACAAGCTTAATTGCCCTAGCCACATCATTGACGTGCATATAATCTCTTTTAAAATTTCCATCGTGATACAGCTTGATCGGTCTATTATTCTTCAGTTCCTCTATTAGATATTTCAGGACACTCTTCTGGCGAGATGTCTTCACATCTCCCTTTCCATATACACTGCCTAAACGGAGTATACGATAGGATATATGAAAAGTTAGGCAATATGAAATTAGCAAGTCTTCAGCACATTTCTTGGTAATGGCATAAAACCCTTTTGGATGACAGTAAGTATCTTCCTTCGCTGGCAATTCACAGTCTCCATAAACTATGCCCGAACTGATTAAGTTAAAGACTAAGTCCTTATCTTTACATTTCTCTAGGACATTTATCAGTACAGTTAAATTAGTATCGATATCCAGTTGGGGGTTAGTAAAGACATTGTAGTTATTAGTCGTGCCTATCAAATACAGGACATTTTTCGACTTGGGTTCATAATCATCTCTAGGTATCTCTATAACTTCATCTTTGTAGAGATGACAAAAGCTAGAACCGACAAAGCCAGTACTTCCAAATACAGAAATTCTTGTATCTTTTGAGTCATACATGATAGACACTCTGGTCAAAAATTACATTACCTCTATTTGACAGAGTCATTACCGATGAGAAAACGCCAAGCCTTGGGACGTTGAGACGCAGTTTGAATATGGGCACGTTCCCCAATTAAACTGTCAACAATCCGCTGATGAATGTCCACAACTTTTGCCCCCTCTAAAATTACACTGTGCTCCAGGTCAGCATCAATCAGGGCTACTTGATCGGGAATACTGCTGTAAGGACCAACAAAGCAGTTTTTTAGGTAGCAGTCGCTGCCGATAATCACTGGACCCCGAATGGTGGAATTGACGATTCGAGACCCCGCTCCAATCTGCACTCGTCCGATTACCTGGCTCTGAGCATCGGTAATTTCCAGTTCACCTTGAGCAAGGCCCACTGGTTGGTCTTGAAGTATGTACGTAATCCTGGCACCAAAGCGATCGCCAGAACCTGTCTTGGCCTTTACCTCCGCTCCCGTTTCAGGGCTGATAATAATGCCGATACTTCCATTTTTCCAAGTATTCTGGATAAAAATTGGAAAAGAATCTTAAGAAGTTAGCGCTCGCTCTTGGTCGCAGTCTCGGAGGACACTCATCACCAGTTCTTCATTGTTAACAGGGATTATCACAAGTGGTTTTATCATACTTGTTCTACTTTCTAACGTTTCGCGACTGAACGACTCTGGGCTACAGTATTTACAATCGCCACAAAGTTATGTACATTTCTTCCATGTGTAGTTGAACCCAGCCCATCTAGCTCTGAGCAAGTCATTAATTCAAAGGCGTTATCTTTTCTTACCCCTCCGCCGTAAATAATTCTCACGGATGTTGCCAATTTCTCGCCCCACCGCTCAAACAACCAACTTCTAATGAACCTGGAACCTCTTGAAATATGTGTCAATGGAGAAGGGGTATTTGCACCGATTGTTTGTTCGGGTTCATAGACAATAACCATCCCTTCTAACACTTTTTCTGGACAACCTTCCAAAGTATGAATCAATTGTTTTTGAATAGCTTCTTCGATTGAAGAGGAAGTATCATCTGCTTCGCCTATGAACAGGATAGGAGTGAGACCAGTACCGAGGGCTTCCTTAACCTTAATGTTGACCGTGCTGTCAGTATCACCCAGATGTCGGCGAACCTCCCAATGTCCTATCATTACCCAACGACATCCGGCATCTGCAAGAAGAGATGCCGAAATTTCGCCAGTGTGCGCTGCCTCGTTATGGGAAGTAAAATTTTGCCCAGCTAGTTGGATAGAAGTCTGATCCATAGCCTTTGCAACAGGCCAGAGAGCTGTAAATGGTGGAGCAATTACAACATCGACTACTTCAAGAAGAGGACCAGCCGCTTTCTTGAAAGCACCAATGAAATCTAAGCTCTCTTGTACTGTCATTGCCATTTTCCAGTTAGTGAGAACCAATGGTCGACGAGACATAATTCAACCTTTCAAAAAATCTTTTTTATTAAATTATCCCGAAAAACAGAATTTAACCACCTAAGTTAAGGAACTTAAGAAAGAAGTTAATAAGGAAAAATTACGTTAAAATCGTATTCACCTACCCAACTAGAACTTGTTGATATTTTTTAAGACTTTTCCGTAACTTCGATGATACGCGGGGCGATCGCCTGCTCATATTGGTAAAACACGAGTTTATAGGACTGCTATATAATCATCACATCACAGAGAACTATTGGGGAGGAGTTAAATTATTCGATTCTGCCAGGCCGAGCCATCGGGCTGCAGGAGCTAGGGAAAAGCCTTGCACCAACACTGAGGTAAGAACGATGAAAAACACGACGTTAAAAATTCTTTCTGCCTCTGAAATACCAGCCGTCAGGGGAAATGTTGCCAGGATAATTGGCACAGAGCCGCGCAACCCGACCCAAGAAATGAAAAGTTTCTCTGGCAAGCTAATACGGTTAACAGCGAGACAGATAAACACACTGATAGGACGGGCTACGAACATCAGAAATAGACCAATTGCTAAAGCAACACCTGCAATTGGCAGGAGACGGGAAGGGAAAACCAGCAGTCCCAGGGTCAGGAACATGGTAATTTGCATCAACCAGGCTAAACTATCGTGAAAGCTGGCGATTGTTTCTTCGTGGACAAAGGGGCGATTCCTCATCACCACTCCAGCAATGTACACCGCCAGAAAACCATTACCCCTCAGGTAGACAGTTATACCATAGGTTAGCAGGACTCCAGCCAGGGTGAAAACTGGGTAGAGTCCCTGAGCACTGAGGCGTAGGCGATTGACAGCTAAGACCATGACTAGACCTGCCCCATAACCGAAAGCGATGCCTATTACCAATTGTTGAATTAACGAAATCCCTAAGTTAATTATCGAGGCATCTGAAGTGGTGAGAATATCGATCAAACTGGTGGTTAATAACACTGCCATCGGGTCATTACTGCCCGATTCCAGTTCCAGCAAAGGCTGCAAGTCTCCCTTCAAACCCAAGTTGCTTGACCTGAGTGTAGAAAACACTGCCGCTGCATCGGTTGAAGAGACGATCGCGCCTAGCAAAAGACCCTCTGACCAGGTAATGCCCTCAGGTCCAATGTTGAAGGAGGAAAAGGAGCCGAGCATAAACCAGGCAAAGGAGCCGAGTAACAGCATTGTGATGACAACCCCTATCGTCGAGAGGGTTAACCCTTTCCAGAGGACAGGTCGAATCCTTGTCCATTCCGTATCCAGACCCCCAGCAAAGAGAATTAAGGTCAGAGCCAAGTCCCCAATGGAATTAGCCAGCAAGGGGTTATCAAATTCAATACCGCCAATACCCTCTGAACCTGCCAGCATGCCCACTGCTAGGAATAAGAGCAAGGCGGGTACCCCTAGCTTGTTCGATGCTTTACTGGCAATGATACTCGCCAGCAACAACATCCCAACACCGATAAATATTTGTTCGATTGGAATCATAACTCCTCACCCCACAGCACATATAGATGTTCCTTCTTTATTTGCTCGAGCCTCACTTTGACTGTAATTCCTCAATCTCCAGCCATCTTATCACTACGGCGGCAACCGGTACAGACAGAAATATGCCCCATAGGTTGGCAATTTTGGCTCCTACCATCAAAGCAAAAAATACTACTACAGGATTTAGATTAATTGTACTTTGCATAATGCGGGGTGCAACGAAGTTGTCTTGTATTTGTTGCAGAATAATGCAAGTCCCTACGACTTTAAGGGTGGTTATCCAACCACTTTGAACTAAAATGATTAAACTGACTGTGAGGATCCCTAATGTCGCTCCTATCCCAGGAATTGCATCCAAAAAGCCGACAATAATTGAAAGGGTTAAAGCAAAAGGTATCCCCAGGATTAAGAATACAATAAAAGTGGCAATAGTGAGGGATAAAGAAATGATTATTTGACCACGAAAGAATCCGAGAAAACTTTGTTCAATGGCTGTTGAAAACCTCTCTCGATGTTGGCCAGGGACAAATTTAAGTATTAGCTGCCATAGTTTTTCTCCATCTACTAGCATGAAAAAGGACACTACCAGGATAATGACAAATGTGAGAAAAGTATTAGGCAACTCCGACAAAGCGCCAATAATGAAACCAAGGCTCGATATCAGCGTATTTTTGAGCAGTTCTTCAACGGGGGTTAAATCGATTGCGATGTTTCGAGCTGCCAGAAAGCTTGTCAACTGATCTAGTGGATCGTCTGGAGAGCTTAAACTTTGAGTAATTAGAGTGATGAGTTGCTGCAGTTGAGCTAAGACAGATAGGCCTAAAGCAATTATCAGACCAATAGTTACCAGAAGTGTGAGAACAATCACGATGCCGAGGGCAAAACCACGCCCCAAGAATCGTTCCAAATAACGGACAGGATAGTTGAGTAAGAAGGCTAAGATGGCGGCAACCGAGAAAGTAAAAAATATATTTTCAAAGTATTGAAAAATTGTTAGCAATGCCCACCCCGAAGCAAAGAATAGTAAAAAACGTACAAGCACATTTGTGCTGACTTGATGCCAGAAATGGTTTTCATTTGAGCCATTAGGCTGCTTATTCATTGAATTTAATTATTGAATTTTTCTGAGAGAAAATAGAACCTTTCTTAGGTAAGGTTTAGGACAAAAATTGCAATCACGCCCAGAATTCCCTGCAAAATCTAGATTCTTGACCTACTCTAAGACTAAGCTAGTTTTTAGATGTGAGGTAAACGGTACTGTGTTAACTTTTATTAAGTCCCCGCGATCGCCTTTAACAAAATCAACACCCTAGGGAACAGGCTTTCGGGTAGGGTAAGTCAGGCGATGGGGAATAGACTTTCTAGCAGGTTAAGTCGGACATTTTTCGGCATCAAGACCATAGCTGGAGCGTTGATGTCGTACTCAAATCCATAACTTCTCAAAGTTAAGGCTCATTGGCAATACCCCTCCCCACCACAGGCGATCGGGAGTCGTTTTGCTCAAGACAATTATCAAGAAGAAAGTTATAGATTTAATTTGTTCTCAGATTAGACAAAAGGAGTATATTCCCATGGCAGCAATGGATTATTCTCAAGTAGCTCATTGGTACGATACTTACGTTAAGACTGATATTGATGTACCATTCTTCCTTAAGGAAGCAAAAAGTAGCGATCGCGTGCTGGAATTAACTTCTGGAACTGGTCGCTTGTCAATTCCACTGATAGAAGCTGGTATATCTCTGACTTGCGTTGATAATTCTCCAGATATGCTAGCCATTCTGCGTCAGAAACTAGCAGCTCAAGGGTTATCTGCCAATGTTTATGAGCTGGATATGTGCAATCTTGCTCTACAAGAAAAGTTCGACCTGATAATTATCCCGTTTAACTCTTTTTCTGAGATTGTCAGTCTAGATGAACAACGTAAAGCATTAAAAGGGATCTGGAATTGTCTGAGAGCAACAGGACGTTTTATTTGTACACTGCACAATCCCCCAATTAGGCTCAAATCGGTGAACGGACAATTAATCCTTCGAGGAAAACATTCTCTTCCCCATGATGAGGGAACATTATTTCTCTGGAGTCTTGAAACATACGCGAGAGAAAAGTCCTTAGTTAAAGGAACTCAATTCTGGGAAATATACGACAAAAATGGAGTGATGCAGCGAAAAAGCTTTGTGGATATCCAGTTTTATTTACATCAGCAGAAAGAATTTATAGAGCTAGCTCAATCCCATGGTTTTCATTTAGTTAATTTATATGGAGATTACTCTTATTCTGAGTTTCAGAGGGAAACTAGCCCTTTTATGATTTGGGTATTGGGTAAAGGTTAAATATTACAAGTAACTCCGCGCTCGCTTTGACTTCTTGAAAACTGAAGGAGATGTTATCAATTATCAGTTCTCTGCCTGATATCCAAGGTAATTTCAGCTTCACTTTTTTAATCTTATTGATGCCTTATCTTTCTTAGATGCTTTGAGAAATCTAGGTGCTTTTTCGTTGGGTGGAGCCAATTGCTCAATGAAACCGAAGACATCCCTTTGGGGCAAAAACTTCGCCTTGACTTGCACGAATGCCGGATGTCCTTGGTTTTTCCCCGCTTTTGGATTGAACCTAAATGGTTGAAGGGGTGCATCTGTCCAGAGCAAGGGCAGATGACTCGCCTTCATGAATTTAATCCTCTTGGCGGGATCAGCCTGCTTGATATACTCCACTCTGGACTTACTGAAGTTTCTCTGAATGGAGATGCAGGGAGTCCGGCACACAGGGATGAACTGCCACAATCCTCTTAGTTTGAATTCAAAGTCGTTGAGTTCTTGAGTGACCCCTGATTGGTCAAGTCCTTTGTCAAACCCCACTAGCTGAAAGGCGATCACATGAGGTTGGTCTCTCTTGGGAAAGTGAATGGCCTTTGGATAGACTACAAGTCGTTGAAGGTGGTTGCCAGTGGCTTCTATCTCTTTCTTTAGTGCCTCATAAGCTTGACGCTTCCAAGATGCACACAGAAGTGAGTATTCCTTACCCAATAGCGTGACTTTTGCTTTGCCGTCATCAGAGAAGTTGACCTCTCCTTTAATTACCCCAATAGCTTGGAAGAGCGCACCAGGGTCGGCTGTGTCGGCTGTTTGCTCGGAGGCATCAGGTTCAGAAGCTGGCTTGGTCGGCTGCTGAACCTGTTGCTGGGCTTTTTCGAGCAGAGCCTGATACATAGCTTTCTGCCTGGGGTTGGTAGCGCAAGAGAGTAGCTGCTCGATTTTGGCCAAGTCGAATTGTCCAGATACTGTCATGAAATGTTTGACCTTTGCTTTATGGAGTTGGATAGCCGGATTTTAGAGATTTGGGCTTGACTGACGGAAGAATAATCAACAGGTCATGGTCTTGTGGTACTGTAGTTTTGATCTAGTCCCATTCTATCCTTAGCACTATGGTCTTAGGGTTCCTAAGCAAATAGAATATTTAAGTAAAACATAATATTCTATCTACGCACGCCCAATGGCGCGGCAACCCGAACCCTACTTGATTACTAACACTACGGAACAGAGGAAGCAGAATTTCTTCTTGGCTTTTTAGCAGACTCATCCACTTCAAGCTTAGCTACATGTTCTTGTATCGCAGTGTCTAAATCGAAGAAACTATGTCTGGGTAGTAGTTGGACCAGTTTCTTCTTAAACATCCTCCAGTGATTCCAGACGTGCCGTTTACCATCAACCTGTAGTAAACGGGCGTACCCGGACCGAAGACGCTCTGAGAATCTCTGCCCTCGCCGTGCCATAACCAGAGCCGCAGCGGTAGCAGAGGACATCCCATATCTTTTCATGAACTTAGTCATCCCAATGAGGGAACTCCAAGCGGGGTTGCGATGTAGCAGTTTAACCCATTCTTGCAGTCAGAGAGAGAAACCGATTTTGCTCATCCGTTGTTGGCAGCTTCGTTGTGTAAGTAACTTCTGGCATGGCCCTCGCCATAAAAAATTTTAGATATAAATATAATATTATATAAACTGATTGCTGAGCTACAAAACGGGAAAAACGTTAAGAAAATATTATATTTATATATATAAATTTAGATTTTGAGGCTATCCACTTAAGCCGGGACAGTTTATATATGTTTTGATTTGCCACGACTCATTTAGGACTACTATATTCCCCATTACCTATTTCCCCTTACCTATTCCCCATTACCTATTCCCTAATTCCCTATTCCCCATTACCTATTTCCTAATTCCCTGTTCCCTGTTCCCTGTTCCCTGTTCCCTGTTCCCTGTTCCCTGTTCCCTGTTCCCTAGTGTCCCGCCTTAAGTTGGTAGCCGATTTTGAGTGAAATTAATTAAGGCACAACAGCTTATCAATCCGTGTGGTGCGATCGCAGTTTAGCAATCCGCGCGGGAATCCTCCGCTTGAAATCTACGATTCAAGCGACGGTAGTGCACGGAAGGCAAAAGGCTTTCATGCAAAAGACAAAAGAACCCCATACCTTAAGGTAGGGGCTTGAAATAAGGAGAAAAATGTTTTCTTCTCCACTTTTCTTAACCGAGCAGTATTGATCCGGGGGCTTGTATCCCAAAATTTTCCTGGTCAACCGACAAACGAAGAGGTTAGAAAAACAACACCGATTGCACCGATTGCAAAGCCTAGAAATCGCATCACTGGAAAGGGCTTGCTAGCAAATTCTTCCAGGATAACTTTTCCGATGGCCAATGCTGCCACAGCAATTACTAACTGAGTTATGGCAAAACCCGCCAGATATGCCACAAGCGCTGTCATTTCAGCACCCACAATCGCCTCCCCATAGGCATAACCATGAAATATTCCGGCTATGGCTGCTACGGCTGTTAGAGCAATAGTGTAGGAGTTGGATGGATTATCCTTGGTATTTCTGATTGCCAGCAGTACGCCAAAAACAACCACTGAAGCAGAGATAATAATCTCAGCAGCTGGTAAGTCTACCGCCTGCAGGTGAATCCCAGTTCCCACCATTGTTGCCAAGACGAAAGCTACGGGGATAAATATGCCCTGGTTAAGTCCAGAAGCAAGTAGTCCACTGGCAATAACAAAAGCTAGATGATCTAGTCCAATTACCGGGTGACCTATTCCTGACAACAAACCTTGGAAGAAGTTTTCAGGGCTTTCACCACCGAAGGGATGGTGAGCCATTGCCTGTTGAGCAAAACTTAATAGTCCCATGAGCGCAAGGGTAGAAGCTGCACCAAATTTCAGCCACCTGTTGCCGGGACTTGAAAAAAGCTTGCTCTTTGACATTTGCTTGATCGACATCATTGATAGTCTTCCATTTACTCTGTGATGAGCAGTTAGGGGTGCTTGGTTGACTTTCTAAGCCAGCATTCCTACCACTTCCTGTAAGGTAGAAACTTACCACACATGACGACTTTGACGCGATCGCCTTTTGGATCTTCTTTTCTTTCTACTTCAATCGAGAAGTCAATGGCGCTCATAATCCCATCCCCAAATTTCTCGTGAATGACAGCTTTGACTGGCATTCCATATACCTGCATTATTTCATAGAAACGATAAATCAGGGGATCGGTGGGAATAAGTGGATCGAGAGAGCCTTTCAGGGGAGGGACGGTTAACGGCTCAGCTATTGACCCTGGCAAACCCAAAGCCGAAACTATTTTGCTCGCTTCCTCCTTATCCGCACTTGCCTGACGGTAGATAACCGCAGCAATCCACGTCTCGTCCCGTCCGACGACTTTTTCTAAATCTTCAAAGGTCATGCCTTTTTCTTTCTTGGCAGCCAAAAGTTTTTCAGTGATTTCTGAGATCGCCATAATTAAACACTCTTTTGTCTAAATTGTTATTAGTTGAACCTTCTTCCAAAATCACCCAGTCACCAGTCTCCAGTTACCAGTCACCTTGAATTAAGCAGCAGCTTTAATGCGAGCTTCTTCAACTGCGCGAGTCTCAAGATAGAGATGCTGTTTCATTTCTGCCTTGAGTTTGTGATAAGCAGGATGCTTCTCTACCTCTTCCCGCTTGCGAGGACGGGGGAACGGTACTTCTAAGACTTCATTAATTCTTGCAGCAGGACCTCCCGTCATGATCGCAATCCGGTCAGATAACAGCAGTGCCTCATCAATGCTGTGGGTAATCATAATCACCGTCTTGCGCTGTTGCTCCCAGATTCGCTCGATTTCCTCTTGCAAGAACCCACGGGTTAAAGCGTCCAGCGCTCCAAACGGCTCATCCATTAAGAGGATTTGGGGATTGATAGCTAAAGCTCTGGCAATCCCAACCCGCTGTCGCATTCCTCCCGACAATTCATGAGGATGCTTTTTCTGAGCTCCGATCAAACCCACCAACTGGATATGCTCCCGCACAATCCTTTTTTGTTGGGTTACGGACATTTTGGGATAAACCGTTTCAATGGCAAACCGGATATTCTCCTCCACTGTCATCCAAGGCATGAGAGCATAATTTTGAAAGACCATGCCTCTATCTGGTCCCGGACCGCGAATCGGTTCTCCATTCATCATCACTGAGCCACTGGTTGCCGAAGTTAAGCCGGCAATGATGTTGATTAAGGTAGATTTCCCGCATCCAGAGGGCCCAATAATAGAAACAAAGGTGTTATGCTCAATGTCCAAGCTAATGTCATCGAGAGCAACAAAATTCGCTGAGGCACGCCGCAGTAGCTTATTTGCCCACCCACGCCGACCCGGAAAAACCTTGGAAACATTGCGCAGGGAAAGTTGAACGCCAGGAGGCGCTTCTACGCAAGTCAAGGAGTTAGTTTCAAAAGATGCGATCATGATGATTGTTTTCCAAATGACACCAATTTTTCGACATGAGCAAATATCTGGTCTAATATGATACCCACTATGCCAATTATGAAAATTGCCACCAGAATGTTAGGAATATAGAGGTTATTCCATTCATTCCAGATAAAATATCCCAAGCCAGTGCCTAAAAGCATTTCAGCCGCTACTATAACTAACCATGAAATCCCCATACTAATTCGCAAACCCGATACTATATTTGGCAGTGCTGCAGGTAGAATAACCTTGAATATTGTCCGTAACTTAGATGTTCCTAAAGTTCTAGATACATCCAAGTAATCTGGGTTAACATTCGCCACTCCAAATGCCGTATTAATCAAAGTAGGCCATATGCTACTAATTAAGATGATAAAAATTCCCGTATTTTCCGAGTCTCTAAAAATATAAAGTCCGAGGGGAAGCCAGGCTAGAGGTGACACTGGTTTCAGCAATTGTATATAGGGACTGAAAGCTTTTGACGCCACCTTTGATATGCCAATCAAAATGCCGAGGGGTACGGCGATTAAAGAGGCAAGTGTATAACCAATTGCTACTCTCCTTAAGCTTATTAGCAGATTCCAGCCAATCCCCAAATCATTAGGACCATTATCAAAGAACGGATGGGTTATCCACCACCAAAATTCCTTGATGGTTAAGGAAGCTGTGGGCATTCCTTTGGCAAAGATTTTGTTTTCAGCTCCCAACTCCCAAAACAGAAGGAAAAGACCTAATGACAGAAAAAATATAGCGGCTGCACTAAAATTTTCATTCAGAAATAACTTATTTATTCTGTTTTTTCCACTTTTATATACTGCCATTATTAAACCTCCAGGTATACTATGACTTCTATACCCCGTATTTTTTTCTTTGTTCTTTTACATACTCCCCAGGCTTAGCCGGGTCAAATTCGTCAAACTCAAGTTTTTCAATTCTGTAAATTTCAGTAGGAGGAGTTTGTCCTAATTCCATAGCAAGCTCTCTAGCAATATCTGTCAAAAATATTTCCTGCCCTACCTCATCGTATGTTTCATCGGTAATTACTTTTTTTACCTTGCCATCACCTTGCAAATCCCATCTAACCAGTTGGGATGAAATCCAATTGGCAAAGCTCTGCCAGGGGTAAGGGTCAAAATCAATCCTGTCAGGAATATTCAGCTTATTGCCCTGACCATCTTCAAAATTGCCAGTTAGTACGGCGTTAACCACTTCAACCGGCTGATTGAGGAAGGCTCTCTCAGAAATAGCCTTGGCAATTTCAGGTCGATTGGCAGGGTTTCTAGCATATCCAGCGGCTTCAATAATTGCCTTATTAAGAGCCCTAAAGCTATTTGGATTCTCGCTAATCCAGTTATCGCTGGCAGCAAAGGCACAACATGGATGACCTGGCCAAAGATCTTTTGTCAACTTATGTATAAAACCAGCTTCTTCATAAACGGCCCGCTGATTGAAAGGATCTGGCATCAAATAGGCATCAATATCACCCGCCACCAACTGAGCAATACTATCCGGTGGAGGAACGGGACGAATCTTGACATCTTTATCAGGATCTATACCCCCCGTAGCCAAGTAATACCGTAAAAGAAGATTATGCATAGAATAGGGGAATGGAACTCCCATTACAAATCCTTTGAAGTCTGCAGGACCCTTTACTTTACCCCTGTGTTTCTCAGCTACAGTAATAGCTTGTCCATTTATATTTTCTATGCTGGCAAGTTTAACTCCGAAGGAAGCCGATCCTAGTCCTAGAGTCATGGCAATAGGCATTGGAGCGAGCATGTGATAAGCATCTAACTCCCCGGCAATGGCAGAATCTCTGACTGCACCCCAGCTAGGCATTTTTACCACCTTGGCTTTAAAGCCGTATTTAGCATAAAACCCTAAGGGTTCGGACATGATGATGGGGGTAGCACAGGTAATGGGAATGAAACCAACTCTCAGCTCTGTCTTTTCAAGATTTGAACCGCCAGACTCCGGAGAGGAAGGAGCATCATGGGCTATTTCAGAACCCGGATCTGTTTTACCGCAATTGGCAAGAGTTACTAGCGCAGCTCCAATAGCTAGATTTTTGAGAAAACGCCTGCGGGTAAACGGACTATTGGAGATGGAATCACTGAAAAACTCCCCAGCTTTAGAGCCGAAAGCAGCAGCAAATGCGTTCTCAAGACCCCCTGCTTGTTTTATAAGTTCCTCAACTAGCTTCTCCCGCTTAGGATCTCCCTTAGAGACCATTTTCAGGAAAAGAGCCTTACGCAGATCGGCACTATTGATAGCTTCTGCCATCTTGAAGGTTTCCTGTTTGTAAACCCCCATTTTTACCAGATCGTCAATCATATCCACTGGATCTTGAGGCATCTCTTCTGCCATGAATTTCCAGTGGTCTTCAGTTAAATGGAAGCCGCCACAGATGATGCACAGCAACTCCAACTCGCTGAGGTTTCCGCGCTCAGAGGTCAGATTTTCCCACTTGGTTTGTGATTGGTTGCTTGATAAAAGTGCCATAGCGCTAGCCGTCTTTATAAAATTTTGAGAAAAATATTAGAAGAGAGGATGAGAAGTTAGTTATTCTGTATCTTTGACTACAGTTGTGCATTTAAGTTGCACTATCATACTCTCGGGTCAATATGTCTGATCGCTTTATTTATCGCCCCTGGGATCCGTCTGGGGTAGTTAGACGGGAAACTTCTCCAGAGTGCGCTTTCGTATCAGCTCCAACTACTGTTGGCCACATGAGTGTAAGAGCGATCGCAGCAGATGTGCTGAGCTTCATAATTTGCTTCCTGAATTTAAAAAAGCTTTATAAATTAGATATTATTTTGTCCTTGGAGTAAAAAACCTCCTGAAATATGCGTGAATTAATAGACCCTTCAAATTTACACAACGTATAATCACTTACTCGACTGTTGTGATTTGAGAGAGCGATCGCTATTTGCTTAACATAACTTGACAAAATCTTGGTGGGTGAAAGCGATTTCGTCACGGAGGGAACTCCTTTGGCGGTGCTGGAAACTTGTAACAATGGAACACGGATGACACGGATGACACGGATTTTCACAGATATGGAATTCTCAAGAAATAAATTTTACCTAGTTCATAATTGGAAAGCTGAATTTTCCCATCCTCAAGTATCGAAACTATGAAGCTTATCCATCTACTTCTCAAAAATTCTTGGGTTACCGTTACCCTAGCTGCTTTTATTGGTCTTCTCAGTGGTACGAGTAGTGCAGGTCTGATTGCGGTGATTAACTTCACTCTCCAGCAGTTGGAGCAACCTCCAGGTTGGCTGGCATGGAGTTTTGCGGGTCTGTGTATGGTGCTGCTCGTTACCACGGCTGCATCTCTGATTCTGATGACTCGCCTGTCCCAGAAAATTATCTTTGATCTGCGCGTGAGTCTGACTCAAAGCATCCTCACTTGTCCCTTGCGACACTTGGAAGTAATTGGTGCCCCCCGATTGTTAGCGGCACTGACTAAAGATGTTGAAGCGATCGCCAATGCCTCTGGCTCCGTGTCCGGGCTCTGCGTCAATGTTGCCCTGTTACTGGGGTGTTTTATTTATTTGAGCTGGTTGTCTGTGCCTGTCTTTCTATTTTTATTGGCGTTTACAGGTTTGGGTGTTGTCACCTATCAGTTCTTGACTAACCAGGGTCGGCAATCGTTCAAATTAGCCCGTGAAACCCAGGATCTATTATTCGGTCACTTCCAAGCGGTTACCGAAGGCACCAAGGAACTCAAACTCCATCGTCAGCGACGGCACGTCTTTATCTGGGAAGAGCTGCGGGAAGCGGCGGCGGCTTTACGGCGTTACTGGGTGGAGGGGATGTCTCTTTTCGCCATCGCCGGGGGTTGGGGACTGGTGCTATTTTTCATTCCTATTGGTTTGCTGCTAGGGTTGGACAGTTCTGAGGGCAATCGCCAAACCCAAGAATATCTATCTCAGCTACAACTTGACCACAAGGTACAGGTAAAAGAGGGAGTCTTGACCACCACCAATTTATCTCAGGGTCAACGCAAGCGCCTTGCTTTACTGACTGCTTACTTGGAAGATCGCCCCATTTATGTGTTTGATGAGTGGGCTTCGGATCAAGACCCAGTATTTAAGGAAATTTTCTACAGGCAACTCTTGCCAAAGCTGAAACAACGGGGCAAAACTGTACTGGTTGTCAGTCATGATGACCGCTATTTTGACTCCTGCGATCGCATTGTCAAGTTAGATTACGGTCAGGTCGTGAGCGATCATTGAGTCAGGGGGGTGATCTTACTTTTCTATGACCAAGCAAATATATGTAACTGCTACGAAGCGTCGAAAGACTTAGAGAAATTGTAATAGCCAGGGGGCTAATTACAATACTGAATCAATGTCCAGAAATAGCCATCGGGGGCGACAAATGAGAAACTCTGCTCCCCAAACTCATTGCTGATGATTTCTGTGACTTTTTCCACCGCACTCGCCTTGACGCAGTTGAAATAGACTTCCAGTCCACGCACTCGATAGGTGTACAATGAGATTCCCAAACAACCTGGCTGCGCTTGGTCAAAGCGAGTTTCTAACTTGATAGAATCAGGAAACCGAACGATATACATCCTTCCCGATCGCGCTCCTTGCCAGTCAGATTTCGAGGAGCGAGGATCGTCAAAGGCTGTTACCCAGAACCTTTCATTGGGTTGAAGGTCAAAAATCAGTCGAGCAGCTTTGGAATTTTCATAGGTACTTTCTACGTCATCTAAGACGGGAAGTAATCCCAGTACTTCTTCATAAAACTGCAGAGTTTCCTTGCTGTCATCTTGAACAACCATCCCCATGTGCGTAACCTGGCTGGTTTTGAAAGCCGCCGCCTGATTGATATTTCCGTAATTGGGGACAGTATAGTTGAAGCGTTCAAAGAAAATCTGTCGAGTCAAGGGTTGCAGCAGCATCATTTCCCGCACCCCGACAAGGGGATCGATAAAAGGAAGCCCCTTCTCTGTTTGGTAGATTACATTCCATTGAGGATTGATGTACTTGACTGGCAAACCAGCCGCCTCCGCCTTTTCCACATGATTGAGGATGTTCAACACATCAGCAGTTAATGTAGTTGCCCAGCGGTTTCCCTTCACCCTCATTGGCGTCATCTTCAAGCCTTCATTGGTAGGGTTTTCCCAGACCATTAGGCGAATCAAGCCGTGATCTGCATTTTGGTGGTAGAGTCGAAGGGAGCGCAAGGATGAATTAACCCCGTACAGCTCATTGGCTGCTGAGGGTGATAATTCACCTATCTGACCAATCCGATATCCAAATTGCTCCCAATATTGAATCATCGGTATTGGGTCTTGAATGCCAATACACACTTCGTAGATGCCTTCTATGCTGGGCTGTATCTGGGTCATATTGATTTGATTCTTGATGTCAGAAAGCTTTAATTTTTCCAGAGACTTCCACTTGGACAGGAAATCCCTCAAAGCTACCCTCTCTCGCAAACCGCTGTGCGAGAGGAAATTGAGAATCTGCTACATAAACTCGCAGCGTCTCCCTGTTGGCTAGACGGCCAATACCCACACCAACAAAGCCTTCCTCAAAACGGTAATGGTCTTGGAAATGTTTCTTAGCTTCAAAAATGCTTGTCATCAGCTATCCTCCCCCTTTATCCTACAACAGTAACGGTGACGTACCCACACTTCTCGCTCCGAGTAAGTGTGGGCTTCTGGCATTCCCTTAGAACTACCAGAACTTCCTTTTACGAAGAACAGAAAAAGTATTACTCGGGTAAGAAAAAAAGGCACACATTCAAAAATCAATTGATTACGACTCCGAATGGTTAAGAAATAGTTGATGTAATAGTTGGAAAAACCGGAGCAAAAAGTGATATTAGTTTATGGCGAGAACAATCAAAAAAGTTAGAGGAAAACCAAAGGTATAATGGGTATAAAGCTGAATGGTTACTAAGCGCCCGTCCTTATTAATAAAAAAAAGGAGGTCGGGCGCTTAGCCAACATAGATTCGTGAGGAGCGGATAAAAACTCCAAAAAAGAAACCGAGAAATAAGGAAATGCCGCCAGGAATAAAAGAAGATAATAAGAAAAAATATTGGAAGCGAATCTTTGTAGAACATCTAATAAGAGTTGTCAAAATATTTAGAGTTGCCGATGAGAGATTTCGCCTAAATAGCAAAAATCATCGAAAAGTTATTTTGACTGTTTGCGGCTTAGTAAGACTCAGAATAGGGGCTTTAATTTAAAGTTAGTTTAACAAAAAAAAATAATGCAAATATATATATTGACTTTGCTATTTCAAGTTTAATTAGTGTCAACAAATATTTCAAAGCCTTATTTTTTCGTTTAAAGCGATCGCACAAATGCGATCGTCACAAGCATCTCAAAGCTAGTGATGGAATTGCTTCGCAATTCCTGGAGATGTCTAATAGGGAACAGGGAACAGGGAACAGGGAACAGGGAAAGGGAAACAGGGAGCAGGGGAAGAAAAATATAGAAAATTGATAATCAGTTTAACTCAGTTGAAAGCAGCAAGAAGCATGGAAGCAAACACCAATAGGATAGACTCATTTAGGGCTTTGGCACTCCAGGTGATGTGCCACGCCGTTAACCAGGCGCGGCATGGTTCAAAATAGGGTAACACCCTTAGAGGG
>JBFRWF010000430.1:0-11216 GCA_051439465.1 Xenococcaceae cyanobacterium
CGGGTAAAGAGCAAATCTTTTCCTGTGAAGCTAGTATTTAATTCTATGCGCACCCGATCTCCAAAAGCTGTCACTTTGTCTATATTTTCGCCACCGTCTCTTTCTCCTGCAGCCACGCCAAACAAACCAAAAACCACTTCTCCTACAAGCTTGGTAGTGGTGGAGAACTCATGGTCTTTCAGAAAAGCTACACGACCTTCTAGATTATCCACCCTTGCTCCCAGGGCTGTCAGTTCTGCTTCAAACTCCTGGGCCAGTCTTTGCAGCTTTTCAATGTCCTCGCGCAGAATACGTACATTCTCCTGAAGCAGACGCTCTATCACATTTAAACAGGCATTTAAACCAGCGGCAAATTCATAGCGACTAGTAGCCCTGTTGCCCCGGAAGGTGCGGTCGGGATAACCAACAATACAGTTGTAGCGTTCCACCAGCTCCCGCAGCGCCTGGTAAGCCCAGTCTGTGGGAGAAATATCCCGCAACTGGGAGACGTTGGTAATTTGAGCCATTGGGTCCCTTGAACTTTCGCTGTTGTAGCGGTTAATTTGCTCTAGAACTTCGCTGGTAGTTTGAGTTGTTTGAGTTCCATTTGGCAGTGCTTGTGCCAAAGTACTGTCTGCCAGCTCAGGTATTGCAGCATCTCCCATTTGTTGAGAAATATTTGCAAAATTATCGGGTTTTGGAGCCCCTATTGAACTATAGGAGACAAATAAAGAAGCAACCAGTATAACTGGAGTTGCTTTAAAAACTTGCCAGAGCAGTTTCGACATTAAGAGTCAATCCTCACACCTAATTAATGCCTGGGATATGTATGCAAATATCTTGAAGGTATTTGCATACACGTCCTAGGTTGTACAATCGGAAATAAGTTGATTATTCGGAATTACTTAACTTAGTTAATTCATAAATATTATTATGATATTACAGCGAATGCAGAAATCGCACTAAGGCAGAGCGATCGCTCTCAGGCATATTTCTAAAAGCCTCCTTAGAAGCTTCTGCCTCTCCGCCATGCCACAGAATCGCTTCTTCAAGGGTGCGGGCGCGACCATCATGGAGATAGCTCGAATAAGGCAGCACCGTCTGTGTCAGACCAATTCCCCAAAGCGGCGGCGTGCGCCATTCGCTGCCAGATGCTTGGAAATCAGGTCTGTTGTCAGCTAACCCCGCTCCCATGTCATGGAGCAGCATATCGGTATAGGGATGAATCTTCTGGTGAGCCAGTTCCTTAACCTCATACTTACCTGTGCCCAGTTCTGACACGTGGCACGCCCCGCAATTGGTCTCAGCAAATAGTTTCTCCCCTCGTTGCACCTGGGGATCGTCGAGTAATGTGCGAGCAGGAACCGCCAGAGTTTGCACGTAAAAAGCTGCGTTCTCCAGGGTTTCCCGATCAATATCGGTGGAACCATCTACTGCTGGGAACAGGGAATTAGTTACCCCCATATCGTTAACATAAGCAGCAGCAGTTTGCTGAAGTAGGTTGGGTTGGTTTGCCTTCAAGCCAAAACGACCCATAGCCACTGATTGTGTAGATACATCCCAGACTTCGTTAGGACGACCTGATATTCCATCTTGATTTTTGTCCTCCGGATCGGCTAAATCCCGGATAGTCTTTTCGGGGACCGCCTCTAGTAAACCAAGACCAAACACTGGGGGAGGTATCCGCAAAGAGGTCATTATGTCTGGTGATAGGAGTTCCCCATTGATTAGGGTAATTTTGGGTTCAGGCGATCGCAGTTTATAGATAGTCCCATCCCCGTACTTACCTTCTTGCTCGCGCCACTGGATTTCTACCTTTGCCTCTGGAACCTTTCCATAGATTCCTTGGTCTTGAATTTGAGTGCCAAGTCCTGGAACTGAGGGTGTATTTTCTAGGGGAACTGTTCCTTCTAGATGATACTCAGATAGATCTGTGGGAGACTCTGGCACCTCTGCCTCAGTTCCACTCACCCGCACCAGTAGTTGTCCCTTCTCCGGCAGTCCGCGACCGTTGCGGATGTGACAGCCTACGCAAGAAGCATTGTTAAATAATGGTCCTAAACCCGGATTCACCTGTGCGGGTGAAGTAACAAAAACCGCCTCAAAGGCAATGTCACCCTCCCCATGTTTATCGAAAGCTTTTTTACTCAGACCTGCCGATGGCTGTTCATAGGCACTAGAAGTCCGATTAAAAACAGTGGTCTTCCCGCCGGCTAGGGTCATTTCCTCGTGATGCAAAACATTTGAGAAAAAGATGGCCAGAATCGCTCCTAGTACAAATAAAGCCAGGAAGGTGAACAGCTTTTTCTGTTGCCATTGAAGTGGAAATGACTTCATCCCTTACCTCCCCATTAACTTTGCACGATTGGCAGGACTTTCTCCTCAATGGTTGAGAAGAGAGTGAGGATAGCTTTCTGAGCAGCTTCCATCTTGGCTGAAGCCTTCTCATCTGTAACTTTCTGCTCAATGGGATCGGGAATGGCATCGACGGCATCAATCGCCGCTTTCATTTCGCTCTTGACCTGTTTATCTAGCTTTGGATTAGCCTTAGCAATTAAGTCACTCAGGCTTTTCCCACTGGTGCCAGCATCAGGAACCTTCCCCAGGTAGGCATTTTGGACGCTGCGGAGATTATTTTTAAAGTCGTTGAGGGAACTATGGCTAAAGCGGCTTTCTAAGCCCAAAGTCTCTTTAGTTTCTAACGGTTCCCCAATCTTTTCATTGGCCACCTCATCCAGGCAACCTAACATACCCTGGACAATCTCCTCAACCGCTGCTTGCATAGTGGGATAAGCTGTGTTGCTATTATCCCCTGCCGTCGCCAGCACTTCGCGATAAGGAGACTTGCCCTCAACCCCCTCAACCCAACTCTTGGTTAAGTCTTTGGCAGATTGGTTAAAGGCAGCAGTCAGAACCTTCAGGAATTGCACCTCCCGTTCTGAGAAGTCGGATGCCTTCTTGTTGTTATTCACGCCAAAGAGCAAGTATTCGATGGTATGAAAGCCTTTCTGAGTGGTTTGCAGGTCTTTGACATATTCCATTGTCAGTTTATCGCTGCTTTTGAGTACGGCGACTACATCGGTTTCGTTCACCGGCCAGTCATCCAAATCGCCGTCATAGCCCAGGGAGTCTGCAGGGCCAAAGGCGAAGGCTTCACTCTGCTCCCAAGGGAAGCGGGCAGCTATCCAGGCATCCTGAGCAGCCTTGAGGGTGTTGTCATTGGGATTGCTGACAAAGGCATCCACTGCTTTTGATAGCTCATCAGCTTTTTTGACCAAGAGCTGATAGGTGGGAATGACAACTTGATCGGCAAAATCGCTGACAACAACAATCTGGATATCGCCCTGCTGAGCATCCGCTGTCGTTGCAGACTGGCTGCCATTGGAGGACTGGTCAACCTTTGTGGATGAGTCGCTATTGCAACCACTGCTCAGGGCAAGCAGGGCAAGAAACATAACTGCCCATATAGAGGGACGGCAGGCTAGGTTTAACCTTCCCTGAATCAATTTTTCTGATGACATTGTTCAAATTTCTCCTAACTGAAGTTACCCCGTACAGATGTACTAAAATGCCTTTGAAAGCCTTATACCATATCTTGAGTGATCGCCGTCTTGAGCGATCGCCATCTTTCCCCGATCGCCATCTTTTCCCACTGCCTCCGGCACTGCGCGGAGCGCAGACCGCCTCCAGCGGTTATTGAGCAGTTACACAAAACTTATTTATCAAAAAATGGATTTAGTAGCGATCGCCTGTTTCAAACTGACTTTGTGATCTACTGAGTGTGGGTATTCAACCGGATTTGAGATCAGGTCACGCCGACGGATTTTTTTTGGCGGCTGTCAACCGTAGAAATGAAGCGACCTACTTCGGCGGCTTGCGGCTCAACATCAATGACTGGCGATGGTTAGAGCGCTGGCGCTGACGCCCTAGCAAGATTCGCGCAAGCTGATTGGATATTCATCGTTAAACTTTATTAATAAATTTTCTTGAAAAGAAAGTATTTTTTTTTCGCTCTTAATTGAAAATTATAGCAACTATTGAGAATAGAGGTTTCTGATGAATCAGCATCCCATTATTAAAATCCTGCGATTCCTGGTCATTGTCCTGCTGGTGGTGCTGACTATTTGGCTCGTGAACCGCTACGGTGTGACCCGGCTACGGGCTCAGGTGGAGCAGCTAGGGGTGTGGGCACCCCTGGGCATTTTTCTGCTGCGCTTTACCAGCGTCGTGATTCCGGCATTGCCGGGCACCGCCTATTCAGTTTTGTCTGGGGGATTATTGGGGTTTACCCAGGGACTCTTGGTTATCTGCCTGGCCGATTTGCTCTCCTGTTCGTTGAGCTTCTTTCTCTCGCGGTGCTACGGGCGCGGGCTGGTACAGCGGTTGGTGGGAGCAGGCTTCATGAACCGAATAGACACCCTGAGTCAGCACTACCTGGAGCGCAATTTTTTCTTGCTCACCGGCTTTTTGATGACCGGATTCTTTGATTTTGTTAGCTATGGTGTGGGGCTCACAAAAGCCTCCTGGCTCAGATTTGCCCCAGCCCTTGTCATCAGCATTGCCATTTCTAACCCGCCGATTGTGGCTCTGGGTGCAGGACTGTTGGAAGGCGGCAAGCTAATGTTGGGGTTGGCCATGCTAGGTGTCTTTGGACTGGCGATCGTGACGGGGCTGGTGCAGTACTATCAACAGTCCCCCTAGAACACCGATTCAGTAATGCCAAAACCCTGGTTATGTGAGAGACGGCATAAAATAGCCTTCCCAAAGAATCCAACTCTTGCTAGCATTCGCGTGAGTTCTCCCACTAATACCAAATCCGGGTTAACTACCCCCTTTTTCCGGGAACAGGGAACTTCGGATCAGGGAACAGGGAACAGGGAGCGGGGAAAGGGAAACAGGGAACAGGGGAAGAAAAAGACAGAAAATTGATAAAGGGGGTTTTAGATCCGGATTTCGTATAAGGCTACATCTCGCCACAAGAGGGTCAGCACGGCGGCTACCTTGACTGGGCAAGTTCAGAATTCGGTTTCTCAATCCTAATTGTCGGTAGTAGCCTTGTTGGGACGCGATCGCCGGGGTCAGTCTTAACTTGTTACCAAAGCCCCAAGCTAGATTTATTAATAATTCTTGGCAATAATTATCTTGTTTCACATCGTTACATATCGGTATAAAGGGGATCAAAAGGTATTTAACATGAAACTCAGCCAAGACTCCTACGAAGCGCGTGAATTGCAGTGGCAGCTTTACACCAAAGCAGGCAATCATCGGATGCAGGCAAACCTGTATTTAGAGGCACAACAGGCTTATAACCGAGCGCTGGAATTAGCTCATCTGCTACTAGAAGAAGCTCAAAGCAGTAATAATCATTCAGGTTTAACAACGATGTCCCAAATCCGAGACAGCAATGTTGTGGATATCTTGCTTTGGTTGTTGAGGCAGAGGCAGCGTTTTCGAGTTGAGGGAATTTCGATGTTGCCTTTGTTGCAGCCGGGAGACGAAGTCTTGGTTAATAGACGGGCTTATCGGCGTATGCTCCCCTCTGTAGAAGATGTGGTCGTTGTCTGGTCTCCCGAACAACCGGATATTCGTCTGATCAAACGGGTGATTTCAATTCATCAAAGTGGAGCCTGCTTCCTACAAGGCGACAATCCATCACGCAGTAGGGATAGTCGGACATTTGGATGGGTGGAACCGCACCTTATTCTGGGTCGTGTGACCAGTCGATTCTTGTAATGTCATGCTATGGAGTCTTCTTGACTATCTTTGAGCAAAATGTGTATTAAAGGGCTACGACAAAGGGAACTGTGCGATCGCCTCGGACTTAATTACAGAACAGTTGCTCAGTTAGCCAAGCAATTGGGACTTAGTACCCATGGATACTTGCAGCAACAAACAGGATGGCAATAAATTGTCCCTCTTGAGTCCAACCTACAGCCTCAGCAAACTTTAGATAAATCTCTCGCTCGCTCAGGTCAGGGTTTTGAGCGACTATCGATTCATAGACTTCTTTTTGAGCCGTCAGCCCAAATTTACCCTCAGAATGCTCCTTGAACAGTTCATCGATATAGTACAGATCGGTACAGGGAAACCGTTCAATGGCATCACTATCAAACCAACCCTCATCACTTCTCCCTGTCACACTAAGGGCAATTTCAACTATCCCTGTATTCGCCTGTCTCCAAAAACCATTCTCCATTAATTCCTTCACTTCAAAGTAGCGCTCAGAGGGATCGTTAGCCAAGAAGCCCAAGGAATGAAAGGAACTAAAAAAAGTATGTCGGGCGAAACTTGCTAGGGCGACAAGGACTAAAAATCCAACCAAGAGCTTCGATCTATTTCGAGTTCGAGGAATCATAGAACAAGTTTTTCACTAAAGAATAAATTGCTGTCAAAGGCGACAGATTCTGACTCAGATGGCCAAGGCAGTTAACTGATAGCCTTGATAGAAAATGAAGCTGACAATCCAAGCTATAAGCAGCGGCACAACAACCGAGATGATCGTGAACCTAACCGACCGAGATTCCCCCCAAATTGTCCCTAACGTGGTCAGACAGGGAATATAAATCAAACTAAAGAGACAGTAGCTAAATCCTTGGCCAAAAGTCAATGTTTGGCTCAGTTTTACTCCTAAAGCATCATCACTTAAGCCATAGATGACAGCGAGGGCAGCAATCTGAATCTCTTTAGCAACAAAGCCGAAGATCAAGGAAACAGAGAGGAAGGGGTTAATTCCAATCGGTTCCATTAGAGGAGAAAATAATTTCCCAATTTGACCAGCATAGGTATCTAATCCTTCTGTTCCAGGGGGAAAACTGGTTAAAAACCAGACAAGGGTCGTGCCGATAACCATAAAGATTGACAACCGAGTCACGAACTCTTTCATTTCGCCCCAGACTCTCAACCACACTTGTTTTAGGGTAGGGAAACGATAGGGAGGGAGTTCTAACACAAAGGGATCCCGGTTCTGGAAGTATTGATTCCGGCTCAAGATAGCAGCTACGATAAAGGCTGTGGCAAAGCTGGTTAAGTAAAGGAGAAATAGGGCGAGCGCACCACTTGTCCCCGGCATAACTGCCGCTAAGATAAACACAAAGACCTGAAGACGGGCTGAACAAAGGGAAAAGGGAATGACCAACATGGCGAGCAAGCGCATGGCACGACTGCGCATTACCCTCGTGCCCATAATCGCAGGGACATTGCAGCCAAATCCCATCATCTGGAGGACAAAGCTGCGCCCGTCTAATCCCAGTTTCCCCATCAAAGCATCCATCAAGTAAGCGGCACGGGAGAGGTAGCCACTGTCCTCCAAGGTAGCCATCATGACGAAAAAGAGACCAACCAATGGCACAAAGGAGATCAGAGTAGCAAATCCAGCCCAAATCCCGTTAATAATTAAATCTTCTATAATGTCTGGCAATGGCTTAATCACTGGCTCTAAAATTGTCTCTTGAAACCAGCCAGTGACGGCATCCACCGGATCTGCCGTAGGAATCCCAATATTCCAAATCACCCAAAAGACGAGGAACATTGAAGCGAAAAAGAGAGGGATGCCCCAGAGGGGATGTAGCATCAGTGCATCGATGCGGTTCGTAAAGGTCACAGCCGTAATCGAAGGCATCTGCACGGCACCGTTTAAAATGGCGTTCATATCCGCTTCTTCCACCGGATTTTCCGCCAACGTTCCCAATAGATTCTGGACTTGATAGGCTTGGGACCGATCGTTTAAGCTATGGGCAATGCCATTAGTCGCCCGAGTGCAGCCTGTTCCATATTTGGCACTAATTGGATAAACGGGCATACCCAACCGTTCACTCAGTTCTGTCTGGTCAAACTTTACCCCATAACGCTTTGCCTCATCCGCCATATTGAGAACAACCACTGCTGGTAATCCCAAAGACTTGACCTGTAATGGCATCCTGATTTGTCGATCAATTTGGGAGGCATTGAGAACAACAATAACCAAATTGACGGCATAGGTTTCTAAAAATTGTTGTACGACCCTTTCATCCTCAGTAAAACCATTCAGGTCATAAATACCGGGTAAATCGACAAACTCTACTGGTTCATGATCCAGCTCAATCACCGCTCTAGCTAAATCGACGGTTAATCCTGGCCAGTTAGCTACTCCGGCATTAGCGTTAGTAATACGATTGAAAAAAGTAGATTTGCCTGTATTGGGTTGTCCAATGAAAGCAATACGTTTGTTGACATCAGAACGAGTTGTAACAACCGTTCCGGCATGACACCGAGTCACCACAATTTCTCCTTAGTAGTGTAAATTAACGTTGACCAGCTTTGCCTCACTACGACGAATGGCAATCTCAGTGGTACTGCCGACCCGAACTTGCAAAGGACCTCCCAACCAAGCTGAACGAATCACCCGAACTGGCTTATCACTGATCAGTCCCATTGCTTCTAGACGAACCTTAAAACCTTCTTGGAGCGAGCCTCCGTCACTTTGTATTCCTTGTACCAGAGCTGTTTGACCGGGTTTCATCTCATTTAAAGTCATAGCGTTGCTTGATCGATCGAGAATAAAGTGCAGTACTAATAATTGACAGGGACAATGGAGTTCCTTGTTGATAGTTATGGTTTTTATTGCATGGCTGTCACTTCTTTTGCCTGAGAGGTGGCTAGATTACCAATCTCTCGATCGATGAAAAAGATTCCCTGTCCGTCAACCCCAATCAGCTTAATTTTGTCGAGAATGCTCTTGAACAAAAACTCTTCTTGATGTTGTTCGGCAACATACCATTGCAGGAACTGGAGGGTAGAGTAGTCTGGAATCGTATTCGCTAAATGAACCAATTCATTAATTTTTTCAGTGACCAATTTTTCGTGATGATAAACTTTCTCAAACATTTGCGTTAATGACTCAAAAGTCGTCGGCGGTGCCTCCATCCCACCGAGAACGACTAAACCGCCCGTTTCACTGAGATAGTTGACTAGACGACCCATGTGCATCCTTTCTTCATCTGCATGTTGAGCCAGAAAGGTTGAACAGCCATCTAAAGCTTTGTATGCACACCACGAACTCATTTGCAGGTACAGATGTGAAGAATACATCTCTAAGTTGATCTGCGCATTCAGGTGATCGATCATTTCCTTGGTAAGCATAATGACAACTCTTACTAGCTATTAAGAATTTTTTCTATTGCTAACCCAGCCTATATAGGACTTGCTGAAAAGGTCTACCGAGCGAATCTAGAGGCCACACAGCTTGAAAAATAGTAGGTTCGTCGCGCCCTTCCCAAATTTTCCCGGCGATCTGCCTCCGGCAGCGTCGCGAAGCGACTCCCGCCGGCGAAAGTGCAAGGGTTTTGAGCCTCTAGATGCTATAACCTTGCACTTGTTTGGTCAAAAAAAGCTTGAAACCCTTATCTGGATTACTTTCCACTTTTATTCAGCAAGCCCTATATAGAAAATTTTTGCAACTCCGAAAATAATACTATAAATAATAAAGTTTTGCAATAATTCTAAGCCAAAGCCCAGAGAAAAGAGTTTAGAGACTATATAGTCGGGTTATTGGGGAAAAGTGAATGAAAAAACCGCTTTCAGATAGCGTATCATACTGTAGATGTGTCTTATCACAGCTTAGGTCATTTTTTAGCTTTGATATTCAAAGATATCCAGAGGGCGATCAAGGGAAATTTACCGTAGGCGAGGGTCAATACCACACAATCCCTAGGGATTTTTTCCACCAGTTCGGTGTGATAGTTGCGATCTGGTTTTGTGCCATCACACCCTCCCACCAGGAAAAAGTGACAAATGTTGCCTGCTTTTACGGCAGCAATCACCTGATCGGCGACTCTCAACATCGCATTCTGAGCAAAGCCAGTCATGATCTGACGAGGAGATTCATCTTGCGTAGAGTAACTTTCGTCTGCTCCCGTCTGCTCCCAAACCTCGGCAAACACAATCATTCAGTATCCCTTATCGTTTTCTTCTTTTTAAGAAAGATTCTTAATAACTGCATTTTAGTGCAAGTCCCCAGTTGAGCCGTGTGGTTTTCCCTGCGCGTATCGTAAACGAGAGCGTCCTCGACTATACGAACAATTGCATTCTAATTGCTAAATTATCTCATTTGGAAAGAGGAAGCCCCTCCTTGTGCGAAGTGCGCAAGTCGCGGATATCTCACCTACTCCTCAGGCAGTTGGAAAGTAAGCTTTTGTTTCAAACGACGTGTACGAGTAGAGAAACTTTTAAGTAACTCTACCGCAAACATAGGAGTATGCTCGATAGCAAAGAGAAAATGTTGTCTATCGAGCCATCCTATTAGACAATCAGTTTTAGCAATAGCGGTAGATGCTCTAGTACCTTCTGGCTGGACTAAAGCTCCCTCACCAAAAACATCATCTCTTTTAATCGTTTCCACCACTTGGTCTTTGACTAAGAGATCGACCTCCCCTTCAATAATTCCATATACTATATTTCCTGGTTGTCCTTCCTTAAAGATAACCTCACCAGCTAAAAAAGTCTGAGGAGAAGGAGGTTTTTGAAACATTTCTACTGTTCTTACTGGTGACATTCGATCATCCCCAAGATTTGAAAAATTTTCTTAATTAAGATTATAGTTTATTGAAAATTTTTAAGAAGCAATGACATAAAAATTTACTTTTGCAAGAGGTCTGGGTAAAGCTTATCAAGCGTGACCTAACCCAAGAGCAACTCGAATTGATTAGCTCGTTGATTCGGGCACCCAAACCCGGCGGTCATCGGAGCAAGGTCGATATCAGGGAAGTCCTCAAAAAACCTACCCTTGTGAGCCCCCCCCTGAACGGTTACGGCTCAACTGACTTTTCTGCACCACTAAGCCCTTCACCCTTACACCCTGCACCTTCTTCCTTTACGTTTAAACATTCAAATGAACATCATAATGAGTTATCATGTTATTCAAATATTCGTTTGAATGTTGGGGTAAAGCCATGGCCGATCACTGTTGCCAGCACAAAGCTCAAGCCTTAGTCCAGCTTAAAAAGCGTCAGGCAAGGGTACTTTGGGCCGTCTTGGGAATAAATCTGGCAATGTTTGTCGTGGAGTTGGGGGCAGGGCTGCGGGCCGATTCCCTGTCACTAACGGGGGATTCGCTGGATATGTTGGGGGATGCCCTGGTCTACGGCACCAGTCTCTATGTGATTCATCGCAGTGCTAAAGCTCAAGCGGGGGCTGCCTTGTTGAAGGGCGTGATTATGTTTGGCTTTGCGATCGCGGTCTTCGCCCGTGCCGTTTACCAATTT
>JBFRWF010000431.1:0-36467 GCA_051439465.1 Xenococcaceae cyanobacterium
AATAGGGAATAGGGAATAGGTAATGGGGAATAGGTAAGGGGAAATAGGTAATGGGGAATATAGTAGTCCTAAATGAGTCGTGGCAAATCAAAACATATATAAACTGTCCCGGCTTAAGTGGATAGCCAAACAAGTTAACCCTATTTTGAACCATGCCCTTATTTGGAAGCGATCGCAGCTCTCCTGCCCGATCGACTGCGGGATTGGGCGATTCACAAAAAATTCGGTTCTGCCTACAATTCCGCTGCTTGAAAAACTGCGTCGGTTGTCAGATCGAGTTCTGGGAAAATGCTGGATTCCAAGCGCTGACCAACAATAAAGCGCTGCATCTGGTACTCGTCTTCAGTTAGCTGACACACAGTAATGGTAGGTTGCTTGGGCTTGCCAATGTAACGGACTCCGCCCAAGGCGCGATAATCCACAATCCAGTACTCAGCAACGCCCATTGCTTCGTATTCAACAAATTTGTGTCCGTAGTCATCCCGCCAGTTGGTACTGACGACTTCGATAACCAAAGGAGTAGTTTGGCCATTTTGGATGACGGATACTTTAGACCAGAGGGGTTCGTCCGCAATAACTTCCCGATTCAGAACCACCACATCCGGTTGGTATCCCAATCCGGGTGCGCGGGGTTTCAGAATACAAGTTCTGGGAATCGAATAAGGGAGTTGTCTTTTCCGGATTTCAAAGTTCAGTTCCGAGACCAGAAAACCGCTGAGGTCTTCGTGAGAACCAGTTGGAAGCATTTCTACAACCACACCTTCAATTAGCTCATACCGTCTGCCATCTTCTGGATACCACTCCAGGAACTTCTCAAAGCTCATCGGTTTGGATTGTGCCCGAATCATGATGGATGCCTCGATCGCTATATTTAGATGTGAACTACCCACACTGACCTAGCGGTACGTGGTAAGTCGCCATCTGTAGCGTAGCAGAAGAAAAGCACCAGAATTTTATTGGTCTTAGGAACTAGGACTGCTACTGACAAAAGTATCATTACTATAGCTCAACAGCTCAAAAGAACTGCGATGACAACCACTAACCCTCTCGATTACTCAAACTGATAACTGATAACTGACAAAAAATGGACTTACTGCGATCGCTGCCACTAGGGCTATACCTGGAAAAACCAGTAACCTGGCTACACCAGCTAGATCCCAGAGTAAAACTCGCCTGGTTAATGAGCTTTCTAGTCGCACCCCTGCTGTCAAATCCCTTTTGGCGTTTAGGGCTAGTAGGACTGCTGATTCTGCTCACCCTCTCAGCAGCAATTCCCCTGCGGGTTTGGCGTCAACAAATGGGCTGGTTGCTGACTCTGTGTATCTTCGTATTCATCATCACTAGCATTGCTCCCGACGGGTTAGCAGTTGACTATCAGCCGCGACTCCCTGCCAGTGAGTTGGAATTACCCCAGCCCGGTTCTTATCAATATGTGGTGTTTGAAAAAGCATGGATTACAATTACCCATCGCTCTTTGAATGTGGCAGTTCGGATCAGTACCCTGGTATTTACCCTGATTTACAGTACTAACCTTTACCTGCTTACCACTGCCCCAGAAGAAATTACGGCAGGTTTAGAAGACTTGATGCAACCCTTGCGCCGTTTCAAATTACCCATCACAGAAATTGTCCTTACATTAACCCTCTCTTTGCGCTTTATTCCCCTAGTTTTGGAAGAAGTGCAAAATCTTGCTCGTTCTATACGCACTAGGGCAATTAACTGGAAAAAGCTAGGTATTCGTAGAAGTCTACAAGTCTGGTTAATGGTCGCTGAAAGACTGCTAGAAAATCTCCTGTTGCGAGCAGAGCAAATTGCTACGGCGATGGACGTGCGCGGCTTTACTAGCCCGAATCAGCATCGGGTACAGTGGCATCAACTACGCTTGCGCCTTTTTGACTGGATGGCTTTGGCAAGTTTGGTAGGCTTCTGGTGGGCGCGGTTGATGTTGGGAGGAATTTAGCAAACTATTAATCAAAAATGGAATTTTGAGCAGATGAAGCAGTTATCACCCTGGCACTGGCGATCGCTCCCTTTAGAAAATCGCACTGGTTCAGAGATTTTTGAGATTTTATTTTGCCAAAGGGACGCCATTGCTACTCTACTAGAAAGCCCTTTCCCTACCCCTCCCGATCGACCCCAACTGTCTCGCTATTCTATCTGTGCTGGTTCCCCCCGTCTCCTAGAGGGAAAACCTCAGTTATGGACGCCGCCAGTGGGAGAAATCTTCCCATTCCTGAGCCGCCTCCTGCAACGAGAAGCTTCAGACATCACTCCACCTAACCACCTCCCCTTTACAGGTGGTTGGTTAGGCTGGCTAGGCTACGACCTCGCCTGGGAGATAGAAAAACTGCCTCGTCTTAAATCTGACCCCCTACCCTTTCCCGTGGCCTACTGGTATGAACCCTCCTCTTTTGCGGTTCTCGATCATTGGGAACAAACCCTCTGGCTGGCAACTTCTAACCGGACTGAACTCGACCAGTTGCAGCGTCAGCTAGAGTCCCCAATCAGATCCATACCCAGCTCCGGGCAAGGGATGTCTGCGGCGGGTACTGCCAACATCAATTACCCTTACATCTCATTCCTCACCTGTCAAGCTGATTACGAAGACGCTGTGCGGCAAGTCTTGAAATATATTCAGGCGGGTGATATTTTTCAAGCTAATCTCTCCCTGCGTTTTCAAGCCTCTACAACCGCCGATAGTTGGGAAATTTATCGCATCTTGCAGAAAATTAATCCTTCTCCCTTTGCTAGCTATTGGCAAACACCTTGGGGAGTGATGATTAGTTGTTCTCCAGAAAGGTTGATCCAGCTCCAAGGGGATCGAGCGCAAACGCGACCAATTGCCGGAACGCGATCGCGCGGTGCCACAACCTCCATTGACCAACAATTGGCACGAGAACTAATTGGCAATGTCAAAGAAAGAGCAGAACACATCATGCTCGTAGATTTAGAGCGCAATGACTTGGGGCGAATCTGTAAGTGGGGTTCAGTCAAGGTTGACGAACTATTCACCATTGAACGCTACAGCCACGTTATGCACCTAGTTAGCAATATCACTGGTACAATCAGGCCAGATTGTGATGCTGTTGACCTAATCCGTGCCTTGTTCCCCGGTGGCACAATCACTGGCTGTCCGAAAGTCCGCTGTCTGGAAATTATCGAGGAGCTTGAACCTGTGCGTCGGAGCTTATTTTATGGTTCCTGTGGCTATTTAGATCGACGGGGTAACCTAGACTTAAATATCCTCATCCGCACCCTTCTATTTAGAACTCAGCACTCAGCACTTAACATCGTTTGGGGACAAGTAGGGGCAGGAATTGTTGCCGACAGCGATCCGGAAAAAGAATGGTATGAGTCTCTATACAAGACAGAGGCACAACTAGCTGCACTGAGACTTGCTACTCAACCAGAAGTGATTAGGGATTAGGGATTGGGTCATGCATTCAAAAGTCACGCATTCAAAAGTAATACCAAATACTGTTTGAGCTTGTTTTTCCCCGTCTCAACAGGAACGTAGTATGACTTTTCCAACAGTATCATAAATTTAGGGGCTTGATACCTTCTTTTTTTGGTCAGGAGGGGAATTCTTACGCTGTTCAGTTAAGATTACCTAAAGTGCGGCTAGGTGGAGGATGTAAGCTATCCCTCAAGCCAATTGAAGCACTTGACCCCCTGCTGGGATGGGCATTCTTCTCGTGAATCTTGATGAAAAACGAAATCTATCTCAATCACCCAACGTTTGGTCTACTATTTAGAGTTTGCCTGGTTGAAGAAAACCAGGAATTGTTTACGACTCTCTATGCCCAACGCCTATTTTTCTTGGTCAATAGTGGTCCAGATGGGATCGACTTTGAACCAATCAGTCGGTCAGATGCTCGCCTACTTGTGGAAAACCGCCTGCGTCAGCTGCATCGTACTGGGTCATCTATAGAATATAAAGAGCTTCATGCCATTCATCAGCGCACTTTCCAATGACTGGCTTAATTGCCCAACGCATCAACCAAATTCGCCAACAGCTACCGTCTAACATCCGTCTGATTGCTGTCACCAAGCAGGTGTCGGTGGAAGCCATGCGGGAGGCTTATGCTGCTGGCATCCGCGATTTTGGCGAAAATCGCGTTCAAGAAGCTTTGCCCAAACAGCAACAACTGCAAGATTTACCAGACATCTGCTGGCATTTTCTCGGTCATTTACAGACGAATAAGGCCAAAAAAGTCTTAGAACACTTTCAGTGGATTCACTCAGTTGACAGTCTGAAGCTCGCCGGACGCCTGAATCGGTTAGCTGCTGAGTTACCCTGTCAACCACAAGTTTGCCTCCAAGTCAAAGTTTTACCAGATCCGAACAAATACGGATGGAATGTTTCTGAGTTGCTGGTAGACTTGCCACAACTGGATCGATGTAAGTATCTGAGAATTCAAGGTTTGATGACAATTCTACCCCTGGGATTATCAGGCTCACAAACTCTAGGAGCTTTCGAGGCAACTCGCGAGCTAGCCGAGAAAATCGAACAGCAAAACTGGTCGAATTTGCAAATGCAGCAGCTATCTATGGGTATGTCAACAGACTACTTACTAGCTGTCAAAGCTGGAGCAACGATGGTTCGCTTAGGGCGGATTATTTTTGGCGAAAGGCCAAATTGAGGTGCTTGGAGATTAATCAGTAGGAAAAGCACCAGTCACCAGTTACCTTGAAAAAAAAGTTAAATTTTCTTGCTAAAAATCACTCCAAGGTCTATAGTCAATCCCGATATGCGATTAACATATTGTCAGCGCTATCCGCCAAACACACCTAACCTGTATTATTCATGACCCATTCACCAAAATTATTGAATCCTTTATGCCGCAAAGCTTTCAGCGATTTTGAGCAGATGACAGTGTGTTTTTATATACGTAGTCGGAAACACAGTCAAGATAAGAGGTTGAGATTTGGTCAAAATCCTCGTGAATAATCCAGGCTAAAGGTCTCTAGATAGCTAGACTCAGCTAGAGGAAGAGCTGGGTTATAGGTAAGACCAGCTAATTAAACAAAATCTATAGAAACAATTTGGCTGGAGTCAGAGTCTGAAAAATAGTACCGACCGATAATATTGTCGAGGCCAATCCAGAACTATCCCTGGCTGAGGAGGAGGGCTTCACCCCAGGGATGGGAGTCACAGGTTTTGCCTTCTGGCTTTACCGCTCAAAAACCGGGCTTTTAAGTCTTGTTTGTCCAGCAATGTCCGGCCAAGCTCGCGATGAGAGGAGTAGCGATTTCTTTTCTTCTCCTCTCCGACAAAGCTTTTCTGGAAAGAAGCCCTCCTTAGCCGGTTGAGAACTTCCTAGATTAAACTGAAGTCTTGAAGGAAACTGAACTGTGAATACAATTCTGACGAAGCTAAAAGATTTCGTAGGCCTCAATGAAAATGAGGAGTACTATGACTATGAAGAAGAAATGGCTGGGGATGATTACCAAAACCTTTATCAGGAAGAGGATTCTCAGCTAGAAGATGAAGAGCCTCAAAGCCGCCGACGAAATCGAGAACAGTCAACTTATACAGCACAAGCAACAATGGAAACAAATACAAGGAGTAACGTAATTGGAATGCCAGGAGTTAGCAATGGCACTCCGGAAGTAGTGGTAATCGAGCCGCATTCGTTTGAAGAAATGCCACAAGTGATTCAAGTACTTCGGGAGCGCAGATCTGTAGTCTTAAATCTGAATGTTATGGAGCCAGATGAGGCGCAACGAGCTGTGGACTTTGTGGCTGGTGGCACTTATGCCATTGATGGTCACCAGGAGCGAGTTGGGGAAAGTATTTTTCTGTTCACGCCTAACTGTGTTAAAGTCAGCACCCTGTCAGGGGTAATACATGATGTGCCCGAAACACCGCCAAATCCTGCTCGTCCAGCAGCACCAACTCCTGCCTGGCCAGCAGAATCAACTCGGATAGTAGCTCAGTAGATAACTTAGTCACGTGTCTACTAAGTTAGGTATTATTGGAGGCGGGGTAATGGGAGAAGCAATCCTATCCCGCCTCATTACTCAACAAGTTTATGCTGCTGATGCGGTGCTGGTGAGTGAATCTCAACCGCAACGGCGGAATTTTTTGCAGCAGAAATACCATGTCCAGGTGACATCAGATAACCGAGCAGCGGCAGCAGCTTCGGAGGTTTTGTTATTGGCGATTAAACCCCAGGTGTTGGACGCTGTTGCTGCAGGTTTAGGGGGTGGGGATCTGGTTGGCAGCAAGCCGCTGGTGATTTCGATTTTGGCGGGTGTCACTTTAAGTCGCCTGGAGGCTGTTTTTCCGGGACAGCCAGTGATTAGGGCGATGCCCAATACTCCGGCAACTGTAGGGGCAGGGATGACAGCGATCGCTCCTGGTAAGGGAGTTGAGGAGTACCATATTTCCCAGGCAAAGTCAATATTTAAAGCAGTGGGGGAAGTGGTGGAGGTGCCAGAGTCGCTGATGGACGCGGTGACTGGTCTTTCGGGGTCGGGTCCAGCTTATGTGGCAATGATGATTGAAGCCCTGGCGGATGGGGGTGTAGCAGCGGGATTGCCTCGCGCTGTTGCTTCTCAATTAGCGCTACAAACGGTATTGGGGACAGCACAACTCATACAAGAATCGGGGCTGCATCCAGCTGAACTTAAAGACCGAGTGACCAGTCCAGGAGGGACAACAATTGCTGGTGTTGCCCAGTTGGAGAGTGCTGGTTTCCGTTCAGCGATGATTGAAGCAGTGCGGGCGGCTTATCGACGTTCCCAAGAGTTAGGCAAGTGAAGCTTTTTCCATCACCAAAGGAGAACTATATTTTGAGATTGATTTGATTGCAGCTGATGGAAGTTCTACTTCTATTTTCTGTTACAAATTATAACCTAAAGTCAATAATACTTTACCTTCCAAATTGGTTAGTGTCTCTGGATTTAACTCACCCAGTTTTCTTTCCAATCTTGTTCTATCAATATCATTCTGAAAGATAATAACTGGTCTAGTGCCTCCTTGTTCAGACCCTCTGGTTGGGTTTAAATCTGCTAGCCATAGCTCACCTCGTTTGATAGTCATTTCTTATCTTCCTGTCTCAGAAGTTCTGCGTATTCATCTAATCCTTCTTCAGCCAGTCTGCGATCTTCTTCAGCAAATTCTTTGTAGAGAGAAGCCATCCGAGTTTCATCTACTTGCCAGCTAGCAGAGCGGGTACGAAATTTAACGCCTTCTCTGGTTCAGCAAAAACTGAGGAATCGAAATGTCAAGAACGATTCGATTTCACCTGGATGAAAATATCACCAAGGCTATAGCTGATGGCTTACGAAGACGTGGCATTGATGTCCATTTATCCAATGTATCATATTGTTATATTGAGAAGATACAAATGTAATGTACACTGCCTAAACACAATCAAAATGGACTCAATTCAGATCGCCGGAATTCGCTGCTATGGATACACTGGTTTCCTGCCAGAAGAACGAGTATTGGGACAATGGTTTGAGGTGGATCTCACCCTATGGCTAAATTTAGCACCCGCTGGAGGTAGCGATGATATAGAACATACCGTAGATTACCGAGTTGCGATCGCCATTGTGCAACATGTGGTGAAAACCGCTAAGTTTGCCCTGGTGGAAAAATTAGCCACAGTGATCGCCGATGATATTTTGAAATTAGAGCCAGTACAGCAAGTTCGTGTCCAGTTATCCAAGCCTGCTGCCCCGATTCCCGACTTTGGCGGCAAAATCACAATTGATATCACCAGAAGCCAGCCAACTGTTGCAAATTCTTAATCATTGCGTTAACAGATATTACACCTTATGTCAAAGATTACAACAATTCTGAGGGTTCATCTTTACTGAATACTCAGCGAAATTACCGATTATCGCCGGATAAATCCTCAATCTTCCGCAATTCCGACCAAGGAAATCCATGGGAAAATCTGTCAAATTGGTAGTAGGAGGCTATGCTCAGGGCAGCCTTAATGCACTGGGTATAGGTTCAGTATCCTTAAAAACCATGTTTCTGTAGATTTTATGGCGATGATTGCGAAAATTAGACAGATTTGGCCTGCCATCTGGCAATATCTCAACCAGCCTATCTTCGATTCCCAATCTCAATCTGTCTGGAAGCCCAGCCGCTTCTGGTACTTATATAAAATTCAGTTGCTTGAAAGCTGTTGGAGGAAAGACAGCGCCTCCCAAAGCCATCATCATCACTGAAAAAATGAATCTAGAACCTGAAATTAGCCGTTTACTCGATATTATGCCAGCTTCTGGGCGGATGTTGACCAAAATCGTCAGCAAACCCCAGCAGTCCCAGGTAATTGACACCCCCTTTCCCATGCCCTGGAATCGAGAAAACCGACCAATTTACATTAACTTTGATTTGTGGCGTCGATTGTCTAAACCACAGCGGGATTTATTGATTTTAAGGGCAGTTAGCAGTTTGACGGGGATCAAATGGTTCAAGCTGGATTTGTATCAAGTAGTGACGCTGGCGGGACTATTGGGACTGACGGTGGAGCTGGTGCAGGGGGATGCTGTGGGCGTTATCGTGGCTGGGGGATTAAGTGCGATCGCCGCTAGGCAAATCTGGCGCAGTAACCGTAGTGTCCAAACCCAACTTGATGCCGATGAAGGGGCGATTAAAGTCGCCCTCAGGCGGGGTTATACAGAAGCAGAAGCAGCGGCACATCTTTTATCGGCAATAGAAATTGTAGCCCAGATTGAAGGTCGTCCCAGCTTAAATTTTTCCGAGTTAATTCGCTGCCAAAATCTCAGGGCGATCGCCAATCTTTCTCCCGTTGGCGTTCCAGAAAGCATCAAGCAGGAGTAACAGGGGAATTTTTTTCAAACTTCAGACTTCATTTCCCTACATCTGTTACTCGCCAACTCAGCTTTAAGTTGAACCAGAAATTCCAGAGAGTAACAGCAGCGATCGCAATCAGCTTCGCCAAGTATTCATTCACGCTGAAAACGTTAAACAGTAAATTAACAATCAAAACATTCAAAATCAGCCCTGCAAGGCAAATAATGTTGAATTTCAACAACCGTTTGAAGCGCTTGCGCCACCCCTTTTGCCTGCGAGAGATATCCCCAAACGTCCAGAGGTCATTCCACAAAAAATTATTGATAATTGCCACTTCCGCAGAAAATATCGCACTGCGAGTCAGCCCCAAAGCCAACACTGATCTGAGCAGGTAAAACACTCCCATATCCACAAAAACGCCGCTAAAACCCACCACACCAAACCGGAAAAACCGAGCCACTGGCCACAGAGAAAGGCGCAACTTCAACAAGTGTTGGAGATACTCCACATACTGTTTCCAAGTAACCTTACTCTCCCCAGATTGACGCTCTCGAAACACATATCCTGCCTCAGCAATCCAGCGGATATTTCCGCGGGCTACTACCTCAATCAATATCTTGTAACCCACTGGACTCAGCGTCTGACCTATAAGACAGTCGCGGCGCACCAAAAAATAGCCACTCATGGGGTCAGAGACGCGACCAATCACCCCAGGGAGTATAATTAATCCCAGCATCTGGGCACCACGGGATAAAAACCGTCGCACAATACTCCATTCACTGACACCGCCTCCTTCGATGTGGCGACTAGCAACTGCTAAATCCGCTCCCCGTTCCATCTCTTGCCATAGCTGCAACAAAACCTCTGGCGGATGTTGTAAATCAGCGTCGATCACACCTAAAACTTCTCCCCGTGCTACCTGCCAGCCTCGAATAACCGCCGTTGAGAGTCCCCTTTCTGTCACTCGGCGTATCACCCGCAGTTGGGGATACTCTGGTATCAACTCCTGAGCCAATTTCCAGGTATGATCTGGGCTATCGTCATCTACGACAATTAATTCATATTCCCCTGGAATTGCGCCATCAAGTAGCTGGCTCAAAATTCTGACAATTTCCTGGACATTTTGACCCTCGTTATAGGTGGGAAGTACCAAGGAAAACCGAATCGGGTGTTTCCCTGGGACATCTGAGAGTGTCAGTTGTTCGGGAATCTGTAAAGAACCAGAAGGAACTGGCTCAAAAGAATCAGGTTGGCTAAAACTCATCGGCTATTTTTACCTAAATGTCAGCAGAAGGCTCCCGCCATACCCTCCGGGGTTGGCGGCCAGATGAATGCCGACCAGAAAACAAACTGGGCGTAGCCATCCGCTCTTTTGAGTTTAATCGAACTAACTCTAGATAAACTCTGCTACTGTTATATATATCAAATAAATAATCCTACACAACAACAATTAAGAGTGGAGTTGTTTACATATCGTTATATTAAATACTTGCAAATTAAAATTACAGCATCTACAATGTTTACTATGAAAGTGCAAAAAGGAATGTTATCAGAAGTAATTTTCTCACCTTTTCGCTCCTCGGAAAATCCTCTAGGGGGAATAAAGCCTAGTGAATTAAAAGTGCGATATTCTCCCTCTAAATACGCCTAAGTGTGCTACAATCAACGATAGGTGGGTGGCACATTATATGACTCCTGATACAGCGAGAGAAATAGGAAAGCCGACAAAATTTAGCTAATGTCTTCAAGGAGTATCAAAGTCAAAAGAAGGAGTATCAAAGTCAAAAGTACAGAAAGACTTGGGGAGAGAATCTTGATTTATCCGATCCTCAATTACCTGTTTTCTTGTTAAATCAGTTTGAGTACGCAGAAATGATCTATAACGGATTCAAAATTTTCTTGACGATCCGCTCCCAAGACAAGTAATAAATGTAACAAAATATTAATTTTCCTGAAGATAATTTGATTTTAGCGCTGCCAAAGGCACCGCGTAGCGGCGCGCCACCAGTGATGCGATCACCTATAAAGACCATGCGCAACGCCGTAGGCGGATCTCTTCGAGATCGCCCGATGTGACTCAATACATATAAATGGTAATTGGTCAAGAAAATTTAGATGCGTTTACCCTGGAGTTGAACTCCTCAAATCCGCACAAGCCAATTCTGCCCTAAAAGCTAAGTTAGATGCTGCGCAGAGTCCAGACCAGGTTGTAGACATAGGAGTTGCTGAAGGCTATGAATTTACGCTGGAGGAGGTGAAGGAGCTGCAAGCTGAGATGGAGGGGGAACTTACAGATGAAGAGCTAGAGTTGGCCTCTGGGAGCGTTTTGGACGTTGATCTTTGGATCGGAGGCAAGTCCTAACGGATTTTGTGGTCAGGTATTTGAAAGGATCTTCGACCATTCATCGAACTGGCAATTAAATTTCTGTGATGAAACCTAGATGTCAGGGTAGGAACGGTTAGGCTAAAGCTGACGAAGAGCAGGTTAGGAGAATATGGACCATGTCTAGAGAAAGCATCCTGGAACTCCTCAAGTCCGCACAAGCCAATTCTGCCCTAAAAGCTCAGTTAGAAGCTGCCCAGAGTCCAGAACAGGTTGTAGACATAGGAGTTGCTGAAGGCTATGAATTTACGCTGGAGGAGGTGAAGGAGCTACAAGCCGAGATGGAGGGAGAACTTGCAGATGAAGAGCTAGATGCAGTCTCAGGGGGTATTGTGATTCTCAATTTAAGAAAATGGTAGTCCTAAACTGATAAATCATGAACCAAGGTGGCTCAATCGCCGTATTTCTGGGTCCTTCATTACCCTTCAATCAAGCCAGACAAATTCTGTCGGCCGATTACTATCCACCAGCACGTAAGGGAGATATTTATCGGCTGATCGCGTCGGGTATAGAAGCGATAATTCTAATTGATGGCCTGTTTCACAGCACGCCATCTGTGTGGCAGCGTGAATTGGTTAATGCGATCGAAGACGGGATCCAAGTCTTTGGTGCCGCCAGTATGGGCGCGTTGCGAGCAGCTGAGCTAGAGCCCTTCGGCATGGTTGGTTGCGGCACGATTTTTGAATGGTATCGCGATGGTGAAATCAACGGCGATGATGAAGTAGCGCTCCTCCATGGTCCTCAGGCCCAGGACTTCATCCCCCTGTCGGAACCTTTGGTGAATATTCGCTACACCTTACGCAAAGCTGTCGAAGATCACATCATCACGTCTGAGCAAGCCCAAGCTTTGATTGATGACGCCAAACACCTCTACTATCCCCAACGGTCCTATCGGCAGCTACTCAAGAGTCCGCTGATCCAAGACCTTGCTGCAGAGGATGCAGCTAGACTTGAGCATTACTTGCTGATCCATAGGGTTGACTTAAAACAACGAGATGCGATTAAAGTGCTCGAACGATATGCCGCTCTACAGAGCACTCCCCACCCTCAACCGTGTCAGCATTACCGCTTTGCACCCCCCACCATAAACCGCCAGCTAGCGCGACTGACGATGATGGGTTTTGTCACTGATCACGGCATTGTCACGGGCAAAACAGTTCTGCAAGCGCTCAAACAGAAGATTGAGTTGCAAACGACGCTGCGACCTATATTATCCAAGCACTGCTTTCTGCTGACATGGGCCAGACAAAACCACATATCCTATCCACCAGAGCAATTGACTGCCTATATGGAACAGTGGCAGCAACGATATGGCATTGTTGACCTAGTTCAGTGGCTCCAGGCTAACGGGTTAACGCCCTTGACCTATCGGGAACGCTTGGCCGAGCATTGCTTGATCGATTGGATCACTGCACAGGGTCCCCACACATTTGGCATTGACTGGCCTGATCAAATCGCTTTGGAACCTGCATTATGCTTGACTGGCCGCGCGAATCAACGGAGTGATCGGGCACAAAACACTCATCTTCAGTCTTCCGAGGCTGTATCTTCAGATTCCGCCCAAGGTTGGGACAATGAGCAGATGCATGGGTGGCGCCAATGGTCCCAACGGGGGTTTATCTTAGACTGGATCAGACAAAATGGTGTGGCCTGTCCATCCAGTTACCTAAGAGATTATATTAAAACTTGGGAAGCAGAAAATGGCGTTCTCGATCGGGCCGAGTGGTTACAAACCCATGGCTTAACGGTTGCATCGGATCGAGCATGGCTGACCCAGCAGGTGCAGGAGGCATGGGTGATTAAGCAAGGACCAAGCTATTTTGGTATCAATTGGTCTTTTGACGTTGCGTTGTTGGAGCACATGCAAATTACTGGGAAAGCAGCGCAACTGCTGGCAACTCGCAATTCATCCACCTGCTAGAGCCGATGAAACGCTTGGATAAGGGATATACCTGGGGGACACACCGTTGGCTTGCCCCAGCTCAAACCTTAGCTAACATCCAACCTCACTTGTCAGCAATGGGGATTACCCGTTGTGCTGATGTTACGGGGTTAGACCGCCTTGGTATTCCCGTCTACTGTGCCATTCGACCCCCTGGTATTTTGTTGCAGGTGAGCAATGGCAAGGGACTTACCCATGAGGCCGCTCAAGTCTCTGCACTCATGGAAGCGATTGAAGTCTTTCACATGGAAACTCCCGGTGAGGATCTGCAACGAAATACCCTCAACTCGCTACGGTGTAGTGGTCACAGTGCCCTAGACCCTCATGTTCTGCCACAGTACCGCTCAGAAACATTCTTCAGTCCTGACTATGTGATTGATTGGTTTGCAGCCGAAAATCTGCTGACCCATGAATCGGTTTGGCTACCAGCCAGTGCAGTTTACGACTGTTCTTCCCGCCACTCCCCTGCTCTGTATGAGCTCGACAGCAATGGTCTAGCCAGTGGCAATCACCGCTTAGAAGCGACACTGCACGCACTTTACGAAGTGATTGAGCGTGATGCCATCTCTCGCCTCAGCATCATGGGGCGCTTATATCTGCAGGCCCGCTGCAAATTCATTGACTTGCAGACGATTGATGACTCACCAATCCAAGCATTATGTGACCAAATCAGCGCAGCTGACTGCAAACTGGTCTTGATCTGGGTGCAAGGTTGTATTCCCATCAATACCTTCTGGGCCGTTTTGCTGGACCAAAACCCCTTTAGCCCCTCAATTATCGTCACACCGGGTTATGGCACGCATCTGAGCCTTTCGGTTGCTGCCACACGAGCCATTACAGAGGCAGCTCAAGGACGGTGTACGTGGATCCACGGTGCTCGCGATGATATCCCCGATCAACGGATTTATGAGACGAATGAGACCCATCACAAAATTTATGCCTATTTCGATCGCCTAGAGAGTACGACCCCTTGGCAAGTGTTAAGGGACTTTGCTGGAGATGATTTACGCCAAGACTATGACATTGTGCTCCACGCTCTGCAGGAAGCGGGTTACGACAATGTTTTTCAGGCTGATTTGACGCGAGCCCCCTTTCACATTCCAGTGGTCAAGGTTTTCGTGCCTGGTTTAACGATCAACCAGCACTTTTTCTAGCTTTCCAGGGCGATTGCACCGCAATTCCCTGCCATCCAACCCAGGTTAAAACTGGAAAATCCACAATTTTTTCAGCATCGCTTGCCGATAACGGCGAAGGTCGATATATCCGCCAGGAACCTCTGACCGCTTGATGTAGGGGACACCAGCCCCCCTGAAGGCGAGACTGAGAAATCGGCCGTTCAATTCCAGCAAAATTTTGCGTTGCTGCAGATCTGCAATCGTGGCCTGTACTATTTCCCAGGGACCGTCGAAGCTGTACTGCTCGTGCAAGGACCGGACCAGCTCTCCAGGGGTTCTAACGCGATCGCATACTTTATATACCCAACAGGCAAGCCCCTCTAAGTGATGTTCAGCACAAGTCGCAATGGGCCGAGTATCAATAATCCTAATCTGTTCCCCATCCTCCATCATCCTCAAAACGGGACGGTCTTTCGAGAAGAACAGCTGGGACCATTGCTGGATCAATGCTTTGAGCGCCTTACATCCTGACTGTTCACCCTTACCGCTTCCAGACAGAGCAGAACCGCTCTCCTCCTGCAGCTGGGTAGCATCCTCAAAAAAATACACGAAGTCCTTCATCCTCTCCGATGACAGAGGATAGACATAGGCATAGGCTCGATCTGGAAAGAGCGTTAATCCGTACGCTGCAGACTGCTCATGGTAAGGGCTAAAGCGATCAAATCTAATCTTGAACCCACCGTGGGGTGGGTACAGATGAAAAATTAAAGGTAGCCACTGGGCTGTTGCGGTAAACCACTCGTCACGCTCTCCGGGGATATCGATTAGGTAATTCCAGGCCACAGCAATGCCAAATTCCCTCGTCCACTTCAAGAGCTGGACATTCATCAGAGCTGTATTGCCCTTCTTCATCAGCTTGAGAGACTGATCGTGCAGGCTCTCGATCCCGGGCTGGATAAAGCAAACACCGCTCTCGGCCAGCTGTTTGATCTGTCCCCACGTTAAATTGGCCTTGGTCTCATAAAAAATTGTATAAGGGTCTTTCAGTGCGGCAAGGGTGGGCAGTACGGTATCAATATGCTTCAAGTCCAGGATGTTGTCAACCACTTGGAACTTGCGCACCCCATAACGCTGGGACAAATGAGTGAATTCTGCCACCACCCGCTGGGGAGACTTGGAGCGGTAGGTCATCCCCTTGCCATTGAGGCCACAGAATGTGCAATGGCTTTTTTGGCCCCACCAGCAGCCCCGGGAGGTTTCAATCGGCAATCCAGGGTGCACAAATATACCAATCGGAGAGTCGCGGAGTGCCTGAAAATAGTCGTCATAGTCAGGTATTGGAATTTGATCTAAGTTCTGAACGGATGCTCTAGGTGCTGCCCCCACCAGGGCTCCATTACTTCGGTGACTCGGAGCAATGACGCCGTAGGGCAATTCTTTGGCATCGAGATCACGACCTTGGTCCAGCAGCAAACGGCAAAGGGCCGGAACGGTTTCATCCCCTTCACCGGAAACGACAAAATCCACCCAGGGAAATGCTTGCTGCGTCACTTGACCCATGGAAGCTTCACAGTTGGCCCCCCCCATGAAGGTAATTACCTCAGGGGCCAGCTGCCGAATTTGCCGCAGCACTGCCAATGAAGCACAATGCTGCTCAAAGGTAGAGCTACAGGCGACAATGCGAGGCCGCAGAGCCAAAACCGACTGTGCAACCCGTTTAATGAAAGGTGTGGCAGCCTGACGCATCTGCCCGAGAACTTGTTGCAAGTCCTCGGTCTTGTTTTCATCAGCGGTCACCCAGTCTAAAAATTCTGAATCGTTAGCCTGGAAGTCTGGGAATGCTGCCTGAGAGAAAGTCCACTCCCCCCTGAGAGGATAAGCCGGGAAATTGACATAGTGGTCCAGACCAACCTCTTCGGCAAACCAAATATTGGCATACACGACCGTTGCTTGAATCCCTTGCTTGTTCAAGGCGGCCTTGAGCAAGCCCAGGGCAATGGAGGGGCGTTCGATCGCCATGTAGGGCATCAGCACTAAGCAAACATCAACCATGACCTTTACTCCGTGAAGGTAGTTCAGGATGAGGAAGTTCCTCTAAGTTAATCATCGAGAATAAACAAAGATCAGCATCAAGATCGCATTTCGACAATGGTTAACAGTCCTTCTCTGATGAGCCGACGTGCCAGCGTCAACTTGCTCTTGTCACTAAGGGGAATAGCTTTGACGGGAAATTCTTCTGAGTTGGCAATGAAGTAAAGAGCAGGTTCAATATAAGCTGGTCCCTTGATTGAATTACCGGGAAATTGAATGATGGCCGAGTCATCTTCTCTCGTAACTCGGCAGATCATGCCCTTTCTTTTAGCAATTTTTGTATCCAAATCAATCTGATCCAGTTGATCTAAACAAGAAAAATGACCATCTGGAAGGACCTTCATGTGATCGATGAAATCTTGAGTCAGCGAATCTATGGCATCTTCAAGGCTGGCATGCTTCATCAACAGTTCTAGGAGTTCTGTTAAGTGATCTTTCATCATTGCCTTTGTTTCTTCTTGGTGTGAGAAACCCATAGGCAGAGCTTTCCGGAATGCAAGGGTCTTCTGACTCACAGATATGAGTAATCTAGTGACCAAATCAGACCAGGTGAACACATTAACGCCAACGGTAAGATGCATCGAGGGGGTCTCGGTCGTGTGAGCTTGATGAATATAGCCACGGGGAAGGTACAACATATCACCAGGTGCTAAATTGACTTCGGATAAGGGAGCACCGAGTTCCGACTCTGATAAATTTTGCGTATACTTATTTCGACTGATAGGTAATTGAACCAATGGCTCATAGATGCGCCAATCTTTAGAACCTTCAACCTGAAGAATGAACACATCATGAAGGTCAGCGTGTGGCTTAAATGCTTGGCTATGTTTAGGAGTCAAGTACAAATTCGTTCCAACAGGATGATGGAAAAAGCTTTCTAGATCCCTACATAATCTAGCAACTGGATCCCAATAATGATGAAGCTGACCTATGACTATTGTCTGTCCCTGCTGATAGTAATCGTAAAGCTGGTTATCATCAATCCCTGCTTTCATTGCAGATGGAAGCGATCGCTGTTGTGTCTCAACTCTCTGTGTCTTAGAGGCAGAGGTTACTCTAGCAAATCCTTTAGCAAATCCGATGATATAATCAATATCCTTGGTTGAAATTAGATTTAGATAAAAATCTGAATTATCTCTAGAAATAACCAGAGGGTTCTGCTCCCAATATTCTGAGAAAAAGGTTTTCAACTCTATTGGTTGCAATAGGTTTTTAATTGTTTCTGTTGATTTGTACATAGACCAATAATTTATCGTTAGGTAAAGATATGCCAACTCGCTGGCGCTGGTACATCATGGCTGAGCAGGAGCATAGACCAACTCAGGATGAGGTTCAACGCGGTTGTTTGGAATGCCCAAGTTGGCCCATGAGGGGGAATGTCACGATGGTATGCTAGAAGTCCACCAGTGTACTCAGAGCACAACTTAACCCATCTGATAAATGCCAATCACAGCAAGGGATTGAGGTTTTGTTAAAGTTTAGTAAAGAAGGCTGGGCCAATAAAATCTTATTTCGATTTGTGGCAAATGTTGTCAACCATGTTTAAATTTCTGTGATGAAACCTAGGATATCAGGGTAGGAATGATTAGGCTAGAACTAACGATTCCCAGGTTAGGAGAATATGGACCATGTCTAAAGAAAGCGTCATTGAACTCCTCAAGTCCGCACAAGCCAATTCTGCCCTGAAAGCTAAGTTAGAAGCTGCGCAGAGTCTAGAGCAGGTTGTAGACATAGGAGTTGCTGAAGGCTATGAATTTACGCCCGAGGAGTTGAAGGAGGTACAAACTGAGATGGAGGGGGAACTTACAGATGAAGATCTAGAGTTGGCCTCTGGGGGCGTTTCGGACGTTGATCTTTGGGTCGGAGGCAAGTCCTAACGGATTTTGTGGTCAGGTATTTTGAGGGGATCTTCGACCATTCATCGAACTGGCAATTAACAAATTGAGCAGCCAGTTGTCGTAATAGCTCCATCCATTGAGAGCCGTAAACGACGACATCTGATGAGGAGTATCTGAGCGAGTTCTGTCTCCGTAAGGATGGCCGATAGTGCTATAGGATGCTTCTTGACAAAGCAGTGGATGCTTCTCCTACACCCGATTTAAGCCCTTTACATTCTGCCCACACCAAGAGTCAAGCTAAAGGCATGTGATTAGTGAATTATAGCAACTTTCAGAATGAATCCCGCACTTCTTTGGAGCACTATCAAGCACAATATTGAAATGGGATTTTCTCGGAAAGATTTAGCTCGAATCGTGGGAAAGGCAAGCACGATTCCTGAACGCCTAGACTCTAATTTACTGGCAAGACTTTGTTTGCGAAAGTCACCATAGCGTAGCTCAACATAATACACAACCGAAGGGGATAAGTTTTTATACTCACCATTTTTCCCTAGATGTCTAACTAGACTGTACAGTATGAACCTCGAAAATTTCTTTTCTAATAGAGAAGGTGATCGCTCGCCATGTAAAGAGCCAGGAATCAAAAGTGGTGACACTGAAGAGAATCCCCCACTATACCCGTAGGGTTAGCGGCCGGAGTATGTCAATAAGAGCGGCGCTGATAGAGACTGGCGGTGAAATTATCTAACTTCGAGGTGCCAGACAATTGCTGTGTCTTGTCTAACTCGAACTGACTTTCTAAAACCTGGTGCACTTGCTTTCTTTCTAATTCTGTACTAGGATGTCCCCAGACAGGTTGATCGCTATCTAACCAGAGAATGCGTTGATATTGGACTGATTCAGACCCAAGGGTCTTTTGTAGCGCTGGTGCCAGTTTGGCAGAATTCTGGGCTAACAGCATCACTGGGGATGTTGGTGGACGATAATAAGCCAGACGCAGAACATGACCCCAAGCCTGGGAATTCATGGCGATTAAAGTCGGCGTTGTCGGCTCCTGCTCAATTATGTCTGCTATTTGGTGAAACATCCAGCGTTCTCGAGTACTGAAGTCAGCCACGCTAATACTCAAATAGAATAGCAGCAAAATTATTGCCGCTGGTCGTTGCCATTGTCCAGCTGTCCGTTCGCTCCATGCAGCCAGTAATAGCAAGCAGCCGGGGAGAATAAAAATCATCGAACGTCCCCAGCCAAAACCGACGGTGAATTTGCCCGTGACAACATCCACCACAAGCATCAGCAAAAGGGGAAAAATCCCCAGGAGCAAAGCCACGCCCAAAACTCGACGCTGATTTTGACGCCAGAGGCTGATACTACAGGCAACAAGCAGGGCGATCGCCCCTACACCTGCTACCGTTGCCATTGCAGGAGGTAGACTAGTCACCCAGTCCCCCAACAGCAAATGAATTCCTAGGGTTTGCATCGCTCCTTCCAAGTGCCTCCATGCCGTTTCCACCCAGTTAGCAGACGCGGCAAACCTCCCCAAATCGGCATTGCGCAGCTGCTGCCGGGTGCCCCAAAGCACCCAGGGAATAGTGAGCAAGATCCCCGTACCCAAGCGCAATCCGTGTTGCCACCACCGCTGCCTGTCTAAAAGGAATACCAAGGCGGCTAGAGCTACTAGCCAACAGGCAAAGTAATAAAAGGTCATCAACCCAGCTGTCACCGAGCCAATCAGAATCAGGCTCCATAAGGGTTGTGAGTTAAGAAATTTTTTCTCGGAGTTTTGAATGCCAATTAACTCTAGCAGTGCCCAGGTACTGAAGATTGTCCAAAAAACCAGTGGCGCATACATCCGCACATTCAGGGAGTGAAAGAGATAGTATGGATTTAACCCCAAAAGTGCGGCCAATAGTAAACCACCGCGATGTCCTAGTAAACGGCGACCTAAACCCCAGGCACTGCCAATTGCTCCAACACTGAACAGTGCTCCTAGGCTTCGCATTGCCGCCTCTGAATTGCCGAATAGTCGCAGCCACAGATGTTGACCAAGGAAAAATAGGGGGGGATGGGGTTCGGCTACTAAACCCTTCAGAAGTTTTTCTCCCGTTTTCAGGATGTCACTAATTCCGCTTTCTACTGGCAAATTCAGTAAAAGGGTATAGTCAGCTAAGACTACTGGCAACTCCTGAGGAGTTTTATAGGCACCTTTTTGACCTGTAGAAAGGAGCAGTGATAAAACTTCGTCATACCAAAATTCCCGACTTCCTAGGTTAATAATTCTTAACAGTATAGCTATGGCGATCGCACTCAGGAGCAGGAACTCCAGAGAAAAGCGCCTCGGGGGTTTCGGCATTGGGAAGCCCTCGGCTAGTAAAATCTAATAATAGTTTATCTTAAATGGATATCCAAGATTTAAGACTAGACAGAAATTTAGAAGTTTTAATTATACTTCAGGTAAAGTAACTATTGAGGGAGATAGAGTTCATCTACCTAGGATTGGGTGGATAATATTTTACCAATCACGACCTATGACTGATGGATTTAGCATCAAAACTGTCAACTAAAATAGTTGTAACAAGGTTTAGGGTGAATAAATTTTCCCTCCTGCCTCCTGCCATAGAGATAAAGTTTGAATCAGGCGATCGCCTCTTAAAAACTCTTGGTACACAAGTTTGATCGTGCTCTCGTTACTCTTGGTTTAGAAGTATTGCGATCGCCCGCCAAAAACTCTTAGCACGGAAGTGCGATCGCGCAATGGTGACTCAGTTGGCTAACTTCATTTGTATCAATCTCCCAACGTCAACACTGAGGACGGCATATCCACAATCAAACGACGTGTTTTTAACCACTGACGACCAAGTAAAACTTCAGATAAACCCTGCCCTACATGAACAGGAACATCAAATTCGTTGCCATCAATTCGCACTTTCCCTAAAAAAATATCAAATCTTGAATCTCCCTGCGCTGTCCTCATAGTTTGTTGGTCAACATAAATCCAACCAAGGGCATCTAAATCTTGTTCGTTAATTGCCAACCAACCGGAAAACCCCGTATCAAACATGGCATCAACTGGTAGTTCTAAACCATCAGCAGCAAGCAATTCTATTTCAAAAAATAACCCATCGTCATTACCCAAAAAACCGGAAATCATATTGTTCCGCACACTCCGGTTTCATTGATGCGGAAAAGATGCAGCTTGGCATTTGGGTATTTCTGATGTGCTATTTGAGCAACAACTAAATCATCCCGATCAAGAAAATACTCTCCACTATCTGGCTCAATTGCTATATACCAGTTATAGTGAGTATTTATTAATTCTGGCTTTACCCTATCAAAAATAGGCTTGCAGCGTTGGTAAAATTCCTCGCGTTCAGCTCTCTTTTGAGCTTTTTGTTCTTCAGTCCACTGGATTTCGGGGAAAATTCGTCCCCGGCGGGCTGTGGGAGTAGACTTAGCTCTTGTCATGGTTGGTTCTCACCTTTGAAAGCATTATCTATATTAGATAGTATAGCGAAGCTTAGTTCAACAAACGATCAGAGCCCTTACTCCCTGTTGCCTGTTGCCTGTTGCCTGTTCCCTTTTGAGTAGTATGAATGGATCTTAGTACCTAGGAGCTCCCCTTTTCTCGCAAACACCTCAACCTTTACACTGTTAAGATCCGCTGTAACTCTCGTGAAATTATCTGTTGCGTAGACAGGACCCCCTTTCACGACTTCATAGTTTACTGCTGAATTCGATGGGATTGTTCCACTCAATATAAACGACTTGCTTGTAGGATGTGGGTATGGCCAAAAGAAGGCTGAGGAGATAATTGAGATTACCTTAAAGTCTGGATCGTCGGAGCTGACTAATTCTGCAGACATCGAAGCATGGACATCTCCTGAGAGGAAGACGACTCGCCTCACTTGATTCTGTCGAATAAACTCTAGAAGTTCGGTTCTTTGCTTAGGAAATCCCGACCACTTGTCTTCACTGTCTGATTTTAAATCAGGAAAAAATGGCACTGCAGAAACAACAAATTTTCCCCTACCTGAGCCATCTGCAAGCCACTGCTGCAGAGCCTGCATCTGTTCTTCACTTATTATTTCTTTTTCCTGCTCTGTTATTGCAAAATAACGCTCAGTTCTGGTATCTGTGACGAAGAAATCACAACAACCGTCACGATAAGAATACCAAAGCTTCGTGGGGGTACCGGTAATCTTATTTTTGCTAGATAGTTCAAAGAGAGGGCTGTGACTGAGTTGATAGGTAAGATAGGAGTGAATAGCAGCGGGGTACTTTGTCATCCAATCTTTCTGGGAACTATTTGATGGCCAGTTATCTTCAATTTCATGGTCATCAAGAGTCATGTAGGTAGGGACTCGACTCATCAAATCTCTGATGTATGGCTGTGAGAATACTTCCTGGTACCGACGATTATATTCATCCAGAGTTGTGTCTGCTCCCACAATATTAAGATCGTCAGCATAGATCTGATCGCCGACCATTAGAACTTGGTCAGTATTCGTCCCGGTGCGGATTTGCTCAAGTATAGTCTGAAATATCTTATCGCCTCGATCGTCAAACCACGAACCGCCAAATAGACGCAATAAATATCGACATGAACCTAATACAAAGGAACGGGAACGCGAATCTTCTTCAGAAGCTGTTGTGAACTCCACCGCGTTCGCTTGGCTCCAATCTAGGGGGTAAGCTGAGTTCAAATCGTCTAAATTGAGTTCAGAGAAAAACCAACCGATTTGATATTCATACTTGTTTTCGGGAGTTAGATCGTCGAAGAAAACGACTCCGCTCATGTCAAAATTGGGATTCATTTTAAAGAATTTCGGAGCCCTAAACTCAGAAGTGCCCGCAGGGCGCAAACGTGCTACTCCGAAGCACCTTCTCGGACCTGTCGGAGTCATTTCGAGCATACCTCGCCCCCAAATTCGAACAGACTTACCAAGGGTTGCTCCGATTATTGGTCCAACTGTCAATAGATTTACTTGCATTTCTAATCAATTCTAGGTCACTCGCTAGACTAGACTGGGCTTTGCCCCTGCTGTCGCAGCGCGTCCCTGCTACCCAGCGCGTCCCCTGCTCCGCAGAGCGCTCAAAGTAAAAAGTCACGCATTCAAAAGTAAGTATCCCATACCTAACACCCAAAGGAGGCGATCGCTATTCTTCTTTCACGTCCTCATCCTCATCTGGCACATTCCCAAAACGGGGTTGAGGCGGAATCGCTGCTACAATAGCATCTATCACTTTTGCCACCGGAATAATTTCTAAACCCAAATCATCTGGAAAACTTTGCCCCTTGGGGACAATAGCTCGCTTAAAACCCAACTTGGCAGCTTCTTTAAGCCGCAACTCCATCTGAGACACCAATCGCACTTGTCCTCCTAAGCCGACTTCGCCAATCAGGACAGTACGAGGATCTACTACGCGATCGCGGAAACTGGCAACCACAGCGATCGCTACTCCCAAGTCCGCTGCTGGTTCTTCCACTGCTAACCCCCCAGCCGATGCCACATAAGCATCTAATTTCGATAGGGGAATTCCCAACCGTTTTTCCAACACAGCCAGAATTTGCTGCAAGCGACTATAATCGACACCTGTGGTGGAACGGCGGGGCGAAGCGTAGCTGGTGGGACTAGCTAAAGCTTGTAACTCTACTACAATTGGACGAGTCCCCTCACAGGCGACAACCGTTGCTGTGCCAGGGACTAATTCATCCCGGTTGCCCAGAAATAACTCCGAAGGGTTTGTCACTTCTTCCAAACCACAATCTACCATTTCAAAAATGCCGATTTCGTGGGTTGCTCCAAAGCGGTTTTTTACCGAACGCAGTAGTCGATGAGAAGCATAGCGATCGCCCTCAAAATAGAGCACCGTATCTACCAGGTGTTCTAAAACCCTCGGTCCGGCGATCGCCCCCTCCTTGGTAACATGCCCGACAATCAATAAACTAATATTCTCCCGCTTTGCCACCTGCATCAGTGCCGAGGTGCATTCCCGTACCTGTGCCACCGATCCGGGAGCAGAGGTAAGAGAAGCAAAGTATAGGGTTTGGATACTATCAATCACTGCCACCTGAGGTTTGAGAGATTCCAGTTCTCGCAGAATCTCCTCGAGATCCGTTTCTGGCATTACATAAAGATTTGGATCGGAACTTTGATTCTCAGCAGCAGATGACTTGCTATCCTTTCTTGCTTTGCCATTACTTGTCTCTTCTTCTTGAGGTGATGAGAGGCAAACCCCCAGGCGGGAGGCTCGTAACTTCACTTGCTGTCCCGACTCTTCCGCAGAAACATAGAGGATGCGGGGCAGTCGCTTTGCCAGTTGGTTGGCAACTTGCAGCAGCAGAGTAGATTTGCCAATGCCCGGATCGCCGCCAATCAGCACCAAGGAGCCAGGAACAATGCCCCCTCCCAACACCCGATCCAATTCCCCATAACCAGAATCAAACCGCGACTGAACATCGTTAGTAATTTGGGAGAACCGCAAAGACACTCTTGGTTGAGCAGAGTTGGTAGATTTGCCATTCTGCCGCGTTGTGGATTGCCACCCGACTCGATTGATGCCCGGAGAGTTTGGTGTCACCACTTGCTCTTCTAAAGTGCCGTAGACACCGCAGCTCTGACATTTGCCAAACCATTGGGGTGATTCTGCACCACATTCGCTACAAACATAAATCGTTCGAGACTTCGGCATCTTAAGTTCTTTAAAAAAAGATTAAAAAAAATTAACAATTAATTCAATTGATTTCAAGACGCCTGAAAGCTTATAGGCAGTCTCAAGGATAAAGTAAATCTTAAAAATTCGCCCAAAGGAGACTGTGAATAGGCAATTCAAGCTTAATAAACACCGCGAAAGAGATATTCTAGAGACAAAGGTATTCACAACGTAACTTAACGATTAGCAATTCAACTTAAATAAGGAGTGTTGAGTAACTTGGAAACCCATAAAGAAAAAATCCTCGTTGTTGATGACGAAGCCAGTATCCGGCGGATATTGGAAACTCGTCTTTCTATGATTGGCTACGATGTGGTTACAGCTGCTGACGGGGAAGAAGCTCTCGAAACCTTTCGCAGTGCAGATCCAGATCTGGTTGTCCTGGATGTGATGATGCCGAAGCTCGATGGCTATGGCGTCTGTCAAGAACTGCGCAAGGAATCTGATATACCCATCATAATGCTAACTGCCTTGGGCGATGTTGCCGATCGGATTACTGGCTTGGAATTGGGAGCTGACGATTATGTAGTCAAACCCTTTTCTCCCAAGGAGTTGGAAGCTAGAATTCGCTCGGTGCTGCGGCGGGTAGACAAAAATGGCGCTCCTGGTATTCCCAGTTCTGGTGTTATCCATGTGGGGTCAATTAGAATTGATACCAATAAACGGCAAGTCTACAAAGGCGATGAGCGCATCCGCTTGACTGGGATGGAATTCAGTCTGCTGGAACTGTTGGTTAGTCGTTCTGGGGAACCTTTTTCCCGTTCGGAAATCTTGCAGGAAGTTTGGGGCTACACACCAGAACGCCATGTGGATACCCGTGTGGTAGATGTCCACATTTCCCGGTTGAGAGCCAAGCTGGAAGATGACCCCAGCAATCCAGAATTGATCCTCACCGCACGGGGAACGGGCTATCTGTTTCAACGGATTTTAGAGCCAGGGGACGACTAAAGAAATTCTGAATTCTGAAAGGGGTTGAACTTTGCTGTCCACAGTTTCAGGAGTCTCATTGCCCACAGATAAATTCTTTTCAGACCCTTGCTTCGTCGCTGCTAGTCTAGGCTAGACTAGGCTTCGCCCCTGCTACGCAGCGCGTCCCTGCTGACGCAGTGCGCCCCTGCAGTCGCAGCGCGACGCCCTTCGGGTACGCAGTTCAAACTTCAGACTTCAGTATAGTATGGCTAAAACAGACCAAAATCGAGTATTGCGGCTTCTGCCCCTTTTTGTCGGTGGGTTAGGAGGGGTACTGTTGCTGATTAATCGTTTAACGACTTCCCAGCTAACGAATTTCCAAGCCCGTTCTGATGCACTTGGGGTGATTCTCAGTGCCGTGTTGATTTTGACAGGTTTAATTTGGCAGCAGGTACAGCCGCGATCGCCTGATGCTGTTATTCTAATTGGGGAAGAGGGCTTTGAGGTGGCATCGGATTTGCCAGAGGTTGTCAAGACAGAACTGGCTTGGGCGTCGCACCTGTTGTTGACGAATACAGTGACGCGATCGCTGGTCGTTTATTATCAAGGCAAAGTGCTCTTGCGGCGAGGGGTTTTAGGTGTTAATCTAGAAGTCAAGCCTGGGAAGATTGTCCAGCGGGTACTAGATAAACAAAAACCAGTTTACTTAGTCGCTCTGAAGGTTTATCCGGGGCGGATAGAATTTGACTACTTGCCAGAGAATACCCAAGGGGTCATCTGTCAACCCTTGGGAAACCAAGGTGTTTTGATTTTGGGAGCCAACGCCCCCCGCAGTTACACCAAACAAGATGAAAATTGGATTGAGGGGATAGCAGACAAACTAGCAGAAACCCTCAGCCGCTATCAAGAGGAAGTTGCCGCTTCAGGGTAAAACCTTGACCCAAAAAAGATTGTCCGGTAGGAGCTTGTAAGTGCTAAATAAGGATTAAGCTAAAATTCTAAAAAGTACTTTAAGGCGTTCATGAGCTTTCAGTTTGGAAACTTAGCCCACAATCAGAATTCTGTAGTGCATAATTTACAGCCTATAGCTTCTCAGTCAAGCCATCGAGCTGAACATTGGCAACAAATCCCGCCAACAGAACCAATCTTCTACTACTTTGCCTATGGCTCCTGTATGTGTCCAGTCGATTTGAAGCGATCGCTTGGCGAAAATACCCATACATACGTTATTGGAACAGCAATCCTCAAAAGCTATCGCTTAGGGTTTTATCGTTGTTCTCGACGTCGTAACTGTGGCGCTCTTGATATTGTTCGAGATCCTACATCTTCCGTAGAAGGTGTTCTTTATCGCCTACCCTTGCGCTTAAGCGATCGCCTTGATGAACGGGAAGAAGTTAAGAGCAACGGCTACCGACATGAATTTATAGAAGTCCACAGTGGCGGAAGATTGTATAAAAATGTTCGCACTTACGTGGTAGTTGATAAACTCAGCCAAGAACTCGCCCCCAACGACTGGTACTTGAATGTTGTTCTCCGAGGTGCCGTCACCTGTGGACTATCAGAGCAATATTGCTGGAAATTGTTTAACCACATGCACCAGCTACAGCAGCGTCACCGACAAAACCAAGCTCTCCACTTTGCATAATCTCCATAATCTCACAAGAGTAATACTGAATCCGGGTCTAAAACCCCCTTTATCAATTTTCTGTATTTTTCTTTCCCTGCTCCCCCTGCTCCCCCTCTCCCCGTTCCCCGTTCCCTGTTCCCTCAAAAAGAGGGTAGTTAACCCGGATTTGGTATGAATGCCAGAAGCCCACACTTCCCTATCGGGTGAGTGTGGGAGCGTCATCCGTGAGTTCGCTTACAATAGAGCCAATTGAGTTTGGATTCAAGCCAAGCTCTTTGAGCTTGCTCCCGCTACTTAATTGATGGAAAAACCCTGTGTGAAAGATTATTCTGCTAGCTTAGAGTTAAATCTCAATGAACTATTTCCTTTTGAACTGGATGATTTCCAGCAAAAGGCGATCGCTGCCCTGGCTGCTGGTAAATCAGTAGTTGTCTGCGCCCCCACAGGTTCCGGGAAAACCATAATTGGGGAATACGCCATTTACCGCGCCCTGTCAAGGGGAAAGCGGGTATTTTACACTACCCCCCTCAAAGCCCTCTCTAACCAGAAGTTCCGGGATTTTCAGGACCTGTTTGGCTCCAAACAAGTCAAGAAAATAGTCAAAGAAGTCGGTTTGATAACTGGTGACATCTTGATCCAACCACAAGCTCCAATTGTGGTGATGACCACGGAAATTTTTCGAAATATGCTCTACGAAACTCCGATTGGGCAAGTTGGCACATCTCTCGAAGATGTAGAAACTGTAGTTTTAGATGAGTGTCACTATATCAGCGATAGAGGACGGGGCACAGTTTGGGAAGAATCAATTATCTACTGTCCCCCTTCCATCCAGCTAGTTGCCCTCTCCGCTACCATTGGCAACCCAGAACAACTGACTAACTGGATTAACCAGGTGCGTGCTTGGACTCAACAGGATGAGCAGAAAGAGTCGATTGATAGCTGTGAATTGATTAACTCCCAATTTCGCCCGGTTCCCCTGCGGTTTCACTTTAGCAATAACAAGGGGTTGTTTCCCCTACTCAATAATAAGCAAACCAAGCCAAATCCCCGCCTTAAGCCCAAACGTACCAGAGGCGAGAGGCGGCGATTCAGGCGCGAAGATTGCCCCAGCACAATCAAGATAGTCCAGCAGCTGCACCAAAGAGATATGCTCCCGGCAATTTATGTGATTTTCAGTCGCCGAGGTTGCGATCGGGCTGTGGAGGAACTGGATTCGTTGACGCTGGTTAATGAGCAAGAAGCAAAAGAGTTACAACACAGGCTGCTCGCCTTCTTTTTAGCAGATAATCCGGATTTACAAGAAAAGCTGCTCGAATTCTTTTTAGTAGAGAATCCAGATTTACATGAAAAGCTGCTCGCCTTTTTCGGAAATAATCCCGATGCACAACAAGAACTGCTTCAATTTTTAGCAGAGAATCCCGATGAACAAGAAAAGCTGCTCCAATTTTTAGCAGAGAATTCTGAGGTAGCGAGGGCAGGACAACTTGAGCCCCTAACCCGTGGCATTGCCGCTCACCACGCTGGGATTTTACCAGCCTGGAAGGAATTAGTGGAAAAATTGTTCGAGTTGGGTTTAGTGAAAGTGGTATTTGCCACAGCCACTCTGTCAGCGGGGATTAATATGCCTGCTCGCACCACCGTTATTTCAGCCCTTTCCAAACGAACTGACGACGGACACAGCATGCTGACTCCTTCGGAATTTTTACAAATAGCTGGTCGAGCAGGAAGGCGAGGGATGGATAAAGTCGGTCATGTGGTGACAGTACAAACTCCCTTTGAAGGGGCAAAAGAAGCAGCTTATCTGGCAACTGCCGGTGCAGAACCTTTGAGAAGCTGGTTTACCCCCTCCTATGGCATGGTGCTAAATTTGCTGCAAAAACACCCCATTGAAGAAGTGAAAGATTTGCTGGAGCGGAGCTTTGCTGAGTATCTGGCGCAGCTAAAACTAGCTCCTGAACAAAAGGCGATCGCCGATCTGACTACAGAACTGGCGAAACTGGATGTTGAGCTAGCACCGATTGAAGTTGGACTGTTTGCGAGCTATGAAAAACTCAGAGAAGCCCTCAAAGAAGAACACCGCCTCTTGGAAATCCTGCAACAGCAAGCAGAAGCGACGAGAAAGCGGGAAATTGCCCCAATCCTGCCCCAGATACAAGCCGGGAGAATTCTTTATCTGAAAGGAAAGCACGTGCGGGTATTTCAGCCTCTGATTGCTGTTTTAGTCAGTAAAATACCAGGACCGGGTCAAGCTCCTGAGCTAGTCTGTTTGGGAGTGGATAACCGCTGGTATGTGGTGACAAATACCGATGTGGTAGACATAAACGGCGGGTCATTACCTGCATCCGAAATGGACAATTTATCTGTGCCAGAGTTAGAGAATGTCCGACTAGGTCGATGGCGCAAGGGAAATGAAGTCACTGCTGTTGTGAGTAATCAAATTCCTCAGTATGCAGTGGCTGTAAGCAGTACCCCAGAAGTGATTGAACAGCAGCAAAGGGTGGATACCGTGCAAGTGCAGTTGGACAATCATCCCTTACAACAGTGGAACAATCCCGGTCATTTAATCAAACGCCATAAGCATCGGCTATCCCTGCGCAAACAACTGCACAAGAGTCAAGCTAAATATCAGAAACATAGGTCCCATAGCTCATATTACTGGGAAGAATTTCTCAACTTGATTGAAGTACTGCGGGAGTTCAAGGCGCTAGAGGGATTTACACCAACACTTCTTGGTGAAGTAGCAGCCGCGATTCGGGGAGAAAATGAACTCTGGCTCGGTTTAGCTTTGATGTCAGGAGAATTGGAGCAGTTGGAACCCCATCACCTAGCCGCTGCTCTGTGCGCCTTAATTACCGAGACTCCTCGCCCCGATACTTGGACAGACTACCTACCGCCTCCGGAAGTGCTCGAGGTGTTAGGAGTGAAGAAGCGCAATTCCGATCGAGGCGTTGAAATCTTGAGCCTGTGGGAAACACGGCGTCAGCTTAATCAGATACAGAATCGGTATGACGTGGCGATGCCTGTATGGCTGGAGCGTCAATTGATTGGCTTGGTTGAGGGGTGGGCATTGGGTGTTGAATGGAGCGAGCTATGCGAAAATACCAGTATGGATGAAGGGGATATTGTCAGAATGTTGCGCAGGACAGTGGATGTTCTCTGGCAAATTCCCCAAATTCCTGGTCTTTCAGGATCTTTGCAGCTCAAGGCAAGAGCTGCGATCGCTCAGATGAAACGCTTTCCAGTTTGATATCAAGGGGGGATATTAATCCCTGGGTTGCGATCGCGCTCTAATATCAAGTCGGGTTCAATGACTATGGCAAATATATGACTCTTGACAAGAAAGCTAGTTATAGGTTACATAGACAATAATTGTCTATATACCAACAAGATGCAGCTAGTCGAAAGACACATAATCAATACCTCCCACAGATTCTATGCCGAGATAGATAAACTATCTTTCTTGGCCAAAAATATCTATAATGCTGCTAACTACATCTATAGACAAAATTTATTAAAGCTGAACCCAAAATTCCCAAATATAAAGGGGCTCCTGGAAATCGGTATGATGGCAGATATGTAGTTGGATACAACTATTATAACTTAAGGATACAAGGATAAGGAGAAATTTGTGTTGGGGACTGGTTTGAGTTTTGAGCAAGGGCGCTCGCGCCTAAATATCCTAGGTAAATGGAATAAAATAATATTTTCTCTTGTCTCTTTATCTTTGACCCTTTATGCTTCTCCGGCAATGGCGAAACTAGGAGTAGTCAGAAGCCAGGAAAATGCAAGGCAATGGCCAGAGATTACCAACCGCTTGCAGGCAACTGGGTTGGACTATTGTATACTTGATTCGTCCAACTGGCAACAGGAATCGGATTTAAAGAACGTCAGGGTGCTGTTTCTGCCCAACGTCGAAACCTTGAACGGAGCCCAGGCGATCGCCTTGGACAGATGGATGAGCCAGGGCGGACGAGTGATTGTCACTGGTCCCACTGGCAGCCTTTCTCAACCCCAGGTGCGTTCCAAGTTGCGATCGCTCTTCGGTGCCTCCTGGGGATTTCCCATCTCTTCCCCTTCAACTCTACAAATTGAGCAGCAGGAGTGGGTGTGGCACCAAAAACTTTCCGCCACCCTCATCGGCGGCGCAGTCATTCCCGCTGGACTCAACAGCCAAACGGCAGCGGTTTGGCTGGCTGAAGGCACGCCCCCAGCCGTTGTGGTGACAGACAATTCTACTTTTTTGGGCTGGCGTTGGGGAGTCGATGCCGTCGCTCCAGCTGCCCTAGACACTGCCTGGTTGCAAGCCTCTATCAGTCGCTATGGACTCAGTCGTTTAAGTCAAGCCACCGGAGGAAGTTACAACCCATCCCTTTGTAACCCCAAACTTCCCAGCACTGATGAGACTGACCCTCTCCTGCCCAACTGGCAAAAACAAAGTCTGGAGTTATCTGTGGCTCCAAAGGGTGGAAAAGCGATCCCCCGTCACCAAATATATGATATGAGTCAAGAACTCAAAGGTCTTATCCATCGCTTTGAAAGCTCCCTCCTCGCTGCTGATGCTACCAATAGCGGCGTTGATTTGCCCACAGAAAAGGCTATTGAGCAGTTTCTCAACTCCAGAGAACTAGGTAAGCGCCCAAATCAGGATAACGGCTCGGGACTAAGACACTCAAACAGTTCAGCTCATCGGGCAGTGATTCAGGCAAGAGAGGGACTGCAAAAATTTCTTCAACTGGTTAAGCGAGGAGAGTATAACAAAGCAAGACTGGAATGGGTGCAAGCGCGGCGTACTCTCTGGTACAACTATCCAATCCAGCGCCAACGCGCTCAGCCAGAAATTCGCGCCATATGGCTTGACCGAGGCACAATTGTTCAAGCTAAGTCAGAATCAGATTTAGCCGGGATTTTCGATCGCCTGGCAGCAGCGGGGATCAATACTGTTTTTTTTGAAACTGTCAATGCGAGTTACCCGATTTACCCCAGTAGAGTTGCCCCAGAGCAAAATCCCCTGGTTAAGGGTTGGGACCCCCTCAAGGCTGCCATCAAGTTAGCCCGCGAACGGGGGATGGAATTACACGCCTGGGTCTGGATTTTCGCAGCGGCAAACCAGCGTCACAACATTATCCTCAACCAGCCTACAGACTATCTTGGTCCGGTACTATCTACCCGTCCCGACTGGGGGATTACAGATAGACAAGGGCGTTTCTTTCACCATAATTCTAAAAAAGTATTTTTTGACCCCGCCAATCCAGAAGTACAGCGTTATTTGTTGTCGCTATTGGAAGAGATTGCGACGCGCTACGAGGTAGATGGCATTCACCTCGACTATATTCGCTATCCTTTTCAAAGCGCCAATGTTAATAAAACTTACGGTTACAGCAGAGTATCGCGACAGCTATTTAAAGAAATGACGGGGGTCGATCCAATTAAAATTTCTCTGAGCCATCCCCTCTGGTCTCAGTGGATTGGGTTTCGCATTCGACAAGTTGACAGCTTTGTTGCTTCAGCTTCTCAAATGCTAAGGAAAAAGCATCCTGATCTGACTTTGTCTGCGGCTGTGTTTCCCATTCGTCGACGAGAGCGCTTATTACAATTGCAACAAAACTGGGAAGAATGGGCGCAGGAGGAATTGATCGACTTGCTCGTACCCATGACTTATGCTTTGGATACCTACGAGTTGCAGGAAATGACTCAACCTTTATTTAGTCAATCTATCAGGGGCTCAATACTGGTTTTACCAGGAATTCGGCTGTTGAATGTGCCAGATATCGTGGCGGTGGATCAAATGCAGCTATTACGGGACTTGCCAGCGGGGGGTTATGCCCTGTTTGCTGCCGAGAATTTAAACCCCAATCTCCAGAGAATCTTTAGCCGCACTCAAGGTTCTGTAGAGTTAACACAGAGAGAACCATTGCCTCACCGCCAGCCCTTCCAGGCAACAGCGATCCGTTACCAGGCTTTGCAACGGGAGTGGAGTTTTCTGTTAGCAAATCACCAACTCTGGATGGAGGAACAATTAATGAAGGACTGGGGCAAGGAAGCTGATTACCTGGCAGCAGACCTCAATCGATTGGCGGATGAGCCTTCTATGAGACACTTGTTGTCAGCCCAAGTCACCCTATCTTCGTTTCGGAGGCGATTCAGCAACTGGATGCAGCAGCACAGGAAAGTGCAGCCCTATCAGGTGCGGGTGTGGGAAAATCGTTTGGAAGCTCTGGAAAGGCTGCTCAATTATGGGGAAAGGGTAGTTTTGAATTCGGATCGGGCTAAAATGGCAGAAAGGTAAAATCAGTTACCAACATCTGACGACAAAGAATTTATTTTAAGCGATCGCCTGATTTGTCAAATAGAAAAAGTGCGATCGCTCTTTTAATCCGGATTGTAGTTAATTTCATTTTATCGTCAAGTGCGGTTAACGTAGGGGCGCACCGACGTGCGCCCAATCCGACGTGCGCCCAATCATCTGGATGACTTTAAAAATCAAACCCATAAAGCAGATATAAATAAAAGGTTGAGTCTGGTGGGTATTGTTGATTGTGACTGTCGAATCTCCTTGGTTGAGTCTGGTGGGCATTGCCCATTGTGACCTGACTGCCTGACATAAGTACCCCAAAGCCTTATGCTGCAGTCATTCTGGCGAGTGACCACTTGACCCGATTTTAGGCTATATTCATCGGCTGAAACCCTTATCCAGCCGTGTTATCACAAGGCGTCTTTCATGTAGTATCAAGGGTTTGACCAAAATGTGTCAGGCAGCCAGCATTGTGACTCTTTGGTAAATCTTCCAATTGGTGCCGCAATGCCCACCCTACAAAACTACTCACTGAGCAGGATTAACTGAAAAATTTGCGCTCGCGGCGATCGCCCTTGAAAATTTTCCCTCAATGTATGCCTCCTCTTCCCACCAGATTATGGCTATCCATAATCTGGTGGATCGCTTACAGGATGGTTGTCCCTATCTCGATTAAGCAAATCAATGATATCTATTTCTTTCGCTTTACCGATGAATTGCTCCCGTTCGATCCGAGCAACTGCTAGAACGCAGCAAAGCTGGATTACTAACCCCAGAACAAAAAGCTGAATTAGCTGGCATATCTGAATTGTCCCGAATTTTTACCTGACAACCTACTATCTTATGGTCAATTAACTCGGGTTAATATACACTTCGCGCAAGTCAAGAAAGCTGTTTGTTCATACACGGGATTTGAACCCGTTACTTCCTGTACCTAAAACAAGCGCTCTACCTAAATGAGCTAGTATGTAAGCTTTCTTGGTTAGGTCGCGAAGTGACATTATCATTATTACAGGCATAATCTCAAACTGTCAAGGGATGAGAACAAATTTTTTGGGCGTGGGGAGACTAAATTTGTTGACAAAAATATACTTTTTATCCATTTCGGATGAAGGTATGCTTTACTACTCTTTGAAAATCAAACCCATAAAGCAGGTATAAATAAAGGGTTGAGTCTGGTGGGCATTGCCCATTGTGACTCTTTTGGTGAATCTCCCAATTGGTACCGCAATGCCCACCCTACAAAACTACTCTTTAAAGATGCCGTGAAATCCTGTACTTAGAGCCTAGCACCGCCGCTGGGGACGGGGTCAAAAAGCTTACGGTCTAGTTATTTCTTTTCTTATTTTGGGGAGTAACTGGTTTACCTCGATTGTGTTTTCCGTATATAGTCGTCCTCGCGGTACGCATAGTACCATCGAGCCTTGTACGACAGTTAAACCCTCACCTTCTTCAAGATTTCCAAGTATTTCGGGTATCGCCTTGACCTTTTGGGTTTTTATGTCGCATGGGAAAAACCATTTGCCTTCTTTTGTGACGTAGGCTTTTTCTGGTAGGTTATGCTGGGGCTCCTCGTAAAGAGTACATCCAGCAGTAAGTACTAGGACAATAGATAGAGAAAAAAGAATTGATGTATTTAGTCTCATGAGGAGTAAACTTCAATTTGTATCAGATTTTTGCTTAAACAGATTTCATTTGATCCATATAACTAGATTGGCAAATTAGCCAGAAAATTAAAATACAGAAAAACTCATTTAAATTCTGATTTTTTCTAGCCAATAAAACCTAAAAATTGAGGTTAATTTCAACTAGCTTAGGAAAGTTATAGAAAAGTTCAGGTTGGGGGAAATATAGCGAAGCTGTCACACAGGGGAATATAATCGCTGAAATCATTGCCAGTTAAACATTTCAGGTTTTAATTTTCAGCTTGAACGTGGTCTGAAACCCTTGTGATTACGTTGCTGATTGTCATTAATTTTAGATTATTGAGAAGCGGACAGTCCTTGTTTCTATTCTTTCTGGTATGTCTGATATAAATAAAAGTTGAGTCTGGTGGGCATTGCCCATTGTGACTCTTTGGGTGAATCTTCCAATTGGTGCCGCAATGCCCACCCTACAAAACTACTCTTTGAAAATCAAGCCCATAAAGCAGATATAAATAAAAGTTGAGTCTGGTGGGCATTGCCGATTGTGACTCTTTGGTACATCTTCCCATTGGTGCCGCAATGCCCACCCTACAAAACTTAAGTGCGATCGCTATTGGGTGGGGTTGGGTGCGATCGCTATTTTGAATTCTGGGTGTTGTGGGTAATAATAAAATTTAAGGTTCGGTAACTTTTCCCCGAACCTTACAAATCCAATATAAACCTTGGGTGCCATTATACCATGCCGACTATCACTGTTAGCGAGAAGCAGAAAACTGATGACGGATTTGAGGCAACTCTGTGTTTTGATGGGGGAGTAAAATATGCGATCGCTATTACTAATCCCTTCACCCCTCAAGATGAGCAGCGGCTGGAATGGTATTACGAGGATTGGTTGGTATTTCCTCTGCTGGATGCAACTAAGGCAGAAGAAGCTGCCGCCAGCGTCAAGGTTTATGGGGAAAATTTATTTGAGCAAGTATTTGGCGATCGCAAGGTTTACAGTGAGTACAAGAAGTTGCGAAATAATCTGAGTCAGCTGCAGATTGAAATTGAGAGCCAAACTCCAGAATTCCAAGGACTGCACTGGGAGGCTCTGCGAGATCCGGATTTAACTCGCCCCCTGGCTGTAGA
>JBFRWF010000432.1:0-9340 GCA_051439465.1 Xenococcaceae cyanobacterium
CCTCTTTTTTCCATCTTGGGCGCAAGCCATTCGCCCCTACATTTGGGGAATTATACTGCTGTATGGGCGCAAGGCTTGCGCCCGCTCATTAGATAACCTTTGCTTATCACCATAGATACAGGAGAGCCGAAAAACTGAAATGCTTTTCACGGCTGCGTAATATTTGCCTATATTCTCACCAACTATTTAACTTCATTTTTCCCAAGCTGTCGGGGAGATAATTTGAAGCTCAGGAACACTCAGATAAAATGTTGTGACTGGCTCATGAGACTGCTCGCACCGCAGCGGCTCAATCAGCTTCAGATAGGGATTCCAAACGGCAATCACAGAGCGCTTATACTTTTTCCTGATTAGTTCGCACTCGATGTGAACCGTCTGCAACCAAATTACCAATGCACTGTGCAGTCGTGCTTTGACGGTGAGGGTATATCGGGACTGCAAGTCAGCCAGTTTACGCTTTAACTCCATCTTAGTCGCCCCAATCCGCGCTAATTCTTTTTCCGCCTCTTCACCCTCTAGATGCTTTTTGGCAATTTTGGTTCTGATCTCGGAGACAATCGCACCGTAATAAGCTTGAATCCGAGATTCATCTCGACTGAGCTTGCGCCTTAAACTGTTGCGCCAAGGGGTAATTTCTGTATCAATTAATTGAACTGCTTTCTTTTCACCGATATTTAACAATTGTTCAAAGTTGATCTGGGGGCGATCGCTTGTTGAATTTACATCTATCCGGTCTGAAGACCACAATAAAGCATCGCCAATCTCTACTCCAGCTACCCCGGTAAGGCCATTGACAAAAAAGGAAACCATCCCCAGGCGCTTTTCATCAGCCTCGGCGGTGTAAGCGATATTGAAAAGAATATAAGGGGTTATGCCCGGTTTGGCACCAGAAACGCGAATCAAACCGTTTTGCACAGACAAGGTATTGAGCACCATTTTCTCAAAACCCGTGTTTTTCAGATAGCCGTCGTATTTAACACCAAAGCTAGCGACATAGCCTCTCTCTCCGAGTAATGCTTCAAACCTGTTGAAGATTTCGGAGTTATAGGTTACGAAGTAACTGCTGGTGGAGTCTGCAGAAGTGGTGAAGGTAACTTCTTCTGAAAGCTTTAAGGCTTTGGCTATATCCCTAGGCAGTAAAACATCCAAGGTGTGGTCAGAGCCGTACTCTGCTACCCCCTCTTTGAGGGAGACAACTTGTTTAATTGCATCAAGGAGAGGATTTTTATCTGTCATTATTCTCTATTTCCTGTTCTCCATTACCTATTCTCTATTTCCTATTCCCTATTTCCTATTCTCTATTTCCTATTCCCTGTTGCCTGTTGCCTATTCCCTGTTCCCTGTTCCCTGTTCCCTGTTGCCTATTCCCTGTTCCTTGTTCCCTGTTGCCTATTCCCTGTTCCCTGTTCCCTACTCCAAGTGTCCCGCCTTAAGTTGTTAGCCCACCGACGATCACGCCTCAAAATCATCGCCAAACAGCTTTTCATCAAACTCGCGCACTTCCTGATAATTTTGTTTGGCTGCTAATAATTGCCCGCCTAAATTATCAAAAGCTACATCTAATTCATTTTGGGATTGGTTGGATAACCAGAGGTCAATGATGGTTTCACTAAAGTCAAATTCATCCCCCATATTTCCTAAAATGGTATCGATTTCCCCCACAACTAGCTCGAACATATTGATTTTGTCATGGAGTATTTTAAGAATATATTCTTCTATGCTGCCAGCCTGACAGAAGTTAAAGATAAAGACATCCTGGCTTTGACCAATACGATGCAGACGACCAATTCGCTGTTCAATTTTCATGGGATTCCAGGGGAGGTCGTAATTAACAATGGCGTTGGCAAACTGAAGGTTACGACCTTCTCCTCCTGTCTCAGAAGCTAACATTACTGGTACTTCCTCTCGAAAAGCTTCTATAGCTGCATCTTTGGCTTTTAAGGACATGTTACCACGAAATGAGGTATGGGCAACTCTGGCAGCTTCTAAGCATTTAGATAGGTAGGACTGGGTTGCTCGATGGTTGATAAAGACTAGGGTTTTCTGGGTTGATTTTTTGAGTAACTCTACTAATTGTTGTGCTTTCTCAAATTTCTTGATTTGCTGGGCACGTTTGGTGAGGAATTTAAGTTCATCATGGTTAAACCTTTCTTGTAATCTTTTGAGAGACTCAACTAAGGCAATGGGACTACTACCTGCACGCATCAGGAGGGTGTTACGGGTTAATTTATCCATGCCTTTTTCTTTTTGCCTTTGATGCTGACGCAGATAGTCATTAATGGCTTGATATAACTCTTTCTCTGCTTGAGTTGGCTGGACGGTGATGGTGGAGGCGAAACGTTTGGGTAGTTTGACATCGACGACGGAGCGAGTATTTCTGACCATTACTTCTCGCATTAGTTGTCTTAGTTTTTCGGGGTTCTTAGGGATTCGTCCATCTTTGGAACCGACGTACTCTTTTTTAAACTGAGCTTCGGTTTTGAGGAGTCCAGGTTTGAGGAGGGTGAGAAGGTTGAAAAGTTCAACGAGGTGATTTTGGACGGGTGTGGCGGTTAACATGAGGATAAATCGCTTTTTGATAGCGTTGACGAGCTTCCAGTTGAGGGTGCGTCGGTTTTTGAGGTGGTGAGCTTCATCGACGATGACTAAGTCCCAAGAGCGTGCGGTGACGTGTTCAAAATGGCTCTTATGTTTGGCTGCATTGATTGAAGCGACAATTCGGTCGTTGAATGTCCAAAATTCTTCAGGTGATTCCTGTCTGTCGTCGGTGGTGATGGTAGTGATGTCGAATTTCTCTGAGAGTTCAAGCTGCCATTGAGAGACAAGGGTGGCGGGGGTGAGAACTAGGAGGGATTTAATCATGCCTCTGGCAAGGTATTCTTTGCAAATCATCCCGGCTTCGATAGTTTTCCCTAATCCAACTTCATCGGATAACATGGCTCTGCCACCGAATTGTTTGATCACTTTTTTAGCAGTTTCGATTTGATACCAGTATTTGTCGATCTGGATGAGGGATGGCAGACATACTAATTGATCGTAATCAGCTAGGACGGAGAGTTTGAAAAGGGCGAGTTTGGCTTCGTATTCTTCAATCCCGCTCAATTTTAAGTTTTTAAGGGCGCTGGAAGCGGAGGAGTCTTCAAACTCGAAGAAATAGAGGTCTGACATGGATAGAATCGGTTGAGTAACGCGATCGCCTGTTCGATATAATTTAACAATCTTCATCGTAATCCTTTCTCCTTTAATAAGGCATCCGCCCAAGCTGCATCGGTTTCGGATAAAGGTGGAACTGGTTCCAGGGTGTAATCCAGTTTCAGATCGTAAGCCGCGTGATCGTAGATTCCACTCAACAACCCTTGCAAATTCATTGTCGGCTCCCTATCTTCTGATTGCAAAGGCAGGGGAAAAGATGGAATCGCGTCTTGGAGGTTAAAAGAATAAAGATCGGCAGTAGGACGGCAGTCTCCCCGACTCACCAAAATCCGATAGTGACTTTGAATCCCGCGAGCAAACATTGGCATGGGTTTCCAAGCCCGCAGTAAATCGATTTCAACCAGATGGGTGAAACTGCCCAACACCCGCTCGCGTTTGCTCTCGTAGGTTTGCCGTCCTTTTCCAGAGCGCTTATTGACGGGGGAAAGGAGTTCTATGGCACTCACAACCTCCTTGGTTGCCACCTCTCGGATTTCTAAATAGCCTTGCCGAACTGTCTCCGGAACTGGAACAGTTACCCTTATCGGTTGTGCTGGGGGTTCGGCGACGGCAACATTGGGCATCTCTGGAGCTGAGTCGCGAACGGGACGCTGTACGGATACATCGGGAATCCCCACCAACAGCGACTGTTCCCCAGTAGTTTCGTACATCCGCACTTCGACGGAGACGAAATACTTCGGACGCAGTTGGGGCGCTAAAGACTCTGCCATAGCAGCAATTAGCAACAGATGAACACCTGGCCAGATTTCTGGATGTTCTAAATAGGGATCCATTCCTGGAAATGGAGAGGGCATGACTTGATCTCCGGGAGTTGATGAGACAACTGAGGTGTTTGCTCGCTGTGTGGGTGGCGAGCAACCTCACTTCTACTGTATTAGAGACTCACCGTTCCCTCATTTGGAGTTCATTACTTATTACAATATCTTACGAAAAGCATTCCCAAATGCCTTTGGCTATGGGATAGAGAGCTGCGTAGTTCAGCCAAGATTGGTAACACCAACTAAAGTGAGTCGGAAGGGAAAAGCTGAAATGCTTTTCACGGCTGCGTAATATTTGCCTATATTCTCACCAACTATTGAGAATTGCTGCTACCTGAATTTTGCTAGACTCGGAATAAGACAGATTCAGTAGATCACAAAGTTTGTTTCAACAAAGCGATCGCTAACACTTGAGGAATTTGATCGGAAACAGGCGAGCGTCTCTAGATAAGGATCCGCCTGTGATTCCGGTTTGGCTGGCTCAGATTTATCAGCGGTTGGCTGAGAAATTGAAGGGATAGGGAGCGCTCACAAAAATAGTCTGAGTATTTATGGAAAGCTTTGTTACAAAAGGCTAGAGAAATATTATGAACCTGGATGTACGGAAATTTTATCAAGCAACAAATCCCAGCAGGACACTCGATATAAAGAACCCTGAGGATAAGAAGTATTATATTGATTTTTCGAAGGTGCGAGGGGGTCTTCTTATTGAAGAACTCAAAAATAAAATCACTTGGGCTGACGAGAACGAATTTACTTGTAATCTGTTCACGGGACATATCGGCTGTGGCAAATCTACTGAATTACTCCGTCTCAGGCAAGAATTAGAGCAAGAAGGCTTCCATGTCGTCTATTTTGAGTCCGATGAAGACCTGGATATAGGTGATGTTGATATCAGTGATATTTTGCTGGCGATCGCCCGTCGCGTCAGTCAGAGTCTAGAGACGGAAAAAAGCCAGGAACAATCTGAGTTTTTTCAAGACTTGCTTCAGAAGGCGAAAAACCTATTCCTAAATGAAATCGAGCTTAGTGTAGAAGGGCAAATTCCAGGAGTTGGAGATTTGGGATGTAAGATTGATGATGATGTTACAGTCAGTTTCTCAACCGCGATCGGGAAAATTAGCGCAACTGCCAAAAAGAATCGTGACTTACACGATCGCCTGAGGGCTTATCTAGAACCGAAAACCGATGGGATTTTAACTGTTTTGAATCAGGGGTTATTTGAGCCAACGGCAAAGCAGTTGAAGCAGCTAGGCAAGCAAGGACTAGTGGTTATTATAGATAATCTCGATCGCCTGCTGAAGATTGAAAAACCATCTGGGCGGTTTCAACCACAGTATGTCTTTGCCGATCGAGGGGCTGATTTAACTCGCTTACAATGTCATGTAATCTATACAATGCCCCTGGCATTGCGATACTCAGATGACTACAGCCAGATCGAACAAAGGTTTAAAGGTTTGCCAGTAGTTCTACCGATGGTTCCAGTCAAGTCGAGGGATGGTCTTGTCCATAATGAGGGGATGGAACTGTTAAGACAGATGGTATTGGCGAGAGTACCTAACCAGGAAGGAAAGAACCCCCTTGAGACGATCCAGGAAGTTTTTGACTCTCCAGAGACGTTAGACTATCTATGCCAGATCAGTGGGGGTCATGTGCGGAATTTACTCATCATTCTCCGTAGCTGGATTAATAAGGAGAAGAAATTCCCCCTTTCCCGGGAGAAGCTAGAAGTAGTAATTGTTGAACAACGCACAGAGATGTTACAGGGGATCACCGAAGATGAATGGCAATTCATGCGCCGTGTCAAGGGGGAAAAACAGATAGCAGGGGATGATGATTACGAGAAATTGATTCGCAATCGGTTTGTTTATGAATACCGCGACAAAGAAGGAGCTTGGTATGATGTCAATCCTGTCTTAGAAGAAGCGACGCAATTGAAAGAGTAAGTTACTATTTAGTTACCTGGTATCGCTGTAGGATAGGCAACGTCTATTGTGTATCCGCTTTTATCGGAGGTCTAATTTGTTATTCAGATGACTAATATACGTCAAATCGAAGATATTGCTGCTTATAATCAAAGTTCCCTGGAAGATTTAGCTTGGGCAATTGAGGCGGATGAGGGAAAATTTGCTTTGCTATTTGCCCATTGTAATTATGTGAAGCTGCGAGAGCAACTGACCCAGCAATTACAAACTATCTGTGAAGTTAATATCAGTGAGTTGAGATTAAACTCTTCAGACACCACACTATATAGCAAGATTCGAGAGAAGGTGGAGGCGGAGAAGCCAGCAGCGTTGATGATTTTGGGATTGGAATCCGTCAGAAATCTTGATGACTTGTTGAGAGCAACTAACCAAGTTCGGGAAGAGTTTCGCAAGAATTTTTTCTGTCCAATTGTTATCTGGATTGACGAGATAATTTTAGAGAAACTCAGACAATTAGCCCCAGATTTTAAGGATTGGGGAACAACATTTTGGTTTCCCATATCTTTAGATATGTCCCTCGATTATCTCCGGCAAACAACGGATGGCTTATTTACCATTACGCTTCAATCGGGTTCTGAGTCATTTTTGCCCAATGAAGTTATTTTAGGGGAAAATTATTCCCTGGAATTAAAGGCAGCTAGGGAAAATTTACAAGGTGATGAACAAGCACTATCCCCAGATTTACAAGCTGGCTATGAATTTATTGGCGGTCGCGTAGATTATGCCAATGGCGATTTCACCAATGCTTTAAATCATTATCAGAGTAGTTTAAATTATTGGCAGCAGGAAACGGAAACTTCTCAACCAGAAAAGTATCGCTTGAGAGAAGCAAATTTATACTTTCATATTGGTTTATGTTATTGCCGTCAGGCTGAACAAGAAAAACAGGAAGATTGGAGCAAGGCACAACAATCATGGCAAAAATGTCTCGAAATTTTTGAAAGAGTTAACCGACAAGATTTAGTTGCCAAATTTATTAATTCCCTAGCCGAAGTCTTAGCCTATTTAGAAGAGTGGGAAGCACTACATCAGTTAGCCACCAAAGCTGTCACACTTCACAATACTGATGATAACCAGGTTCAGTTGGCTCAAGATTATGGATTTTTGGCTCTCGTTGCTCTAAAACAATCTCGCTATCAAGATGCCCAGAAAAATGCGCTCTTAGCCTTAGAGAAAATTCAAACAGTACCAAGAGCTCAGCAAAAATATACCAGTTTATATTGGCTACTCTTAGCACAAGCCGAAGAACAGTTGGGACAACATGCAGAAGCTGTAAAAAGTCAAAAACGAGCTGCAGAAATTGAGGATAAAGAGCTGCCATTATTTTGTCTTCGCTTTCTGGAAGAATTGCAAAGTTTGTATTTTGATAACCAATATTATGTTGCTGCTTATCAAGCCAAGCAGGAACAACTTGCGATTAAACAGCAGCTAGGTTTAATCGCTTTTGTCGGAGCAAATCGTCTGAGCCAAGCCCTGTCATTCAGAGAAGTAGGTCGGAAAAAAGATGTAGATGAATTAGCGAAAAGGATTAGCAGCACCAGGAATAAACTTACGATCGTTTACGGTCAGTCTGGCGTGGGCAAAAGTTCGCTAGTAGAAGCCGAATTCATCCCGATTTTAAAGCAGAAAAAAAGGATTAATACCCGCGATTTATTGACTGTTTATCTGAGAGTTTACACCCACTGGGTGCAGGAATTGGGAGAACGGCTACAACAAGAATTAGAGGGAACCTTGGAGACAAAAGCAACCCAAGTAGCTCAACGGCATTCTCTAGAAACCGTTTTTCAGCAGTTAAAGCAAAATGACGAACAACGGAATCTGCTTACTGTTCTCGTTTTCGATCAATTTGAAGAATTTTTCTTTGTGGCTAAAACCCCAGGAGAAATACAGCAATTTTTTAATTTTTTCTCAAACTGTTTGAGCCTTCCTTTTGTCAAGATCATTTTCTCCTTGCGAGAAGATTATCTCTATCTCGTTTTACAAGGAACTCGTGGGTTTAATCTAAAAGCTATCAACGATGATATTTTCAACAAGGAGATTCTCTACTATGTGGGAAATTTTACGCCCCAACAAGCAACTAATGTGATTTGCGACCTCACTGAATCTACGCCATTTTCTCTAGAATCAAATTTAATTGAACGGTTGGTACAAAAAGATTTAATCAATGAATTTGTCGAGATTCGACCCATTGAATTGCAGGTAGTGGGGGCGCAACTGCAAACAGAGAATATTCGCACAGTGGAGGCCTATGAACAACTGGGAGATACACCGAAGGAAGTTTTAATTCGGGGATATCTAGAAGCCGTTATTAAAGACTGTGGTCAAGAGAATCAAGCAATAGCTGAACAGGTTTTGTCCTTATTGGTTGATGAAACTAATCGTACTCGTCCCCTCAAGACTCGCGCTGAATTAGAACAGGAGTTAACTTCTTTAAGCACGGATGTCAGAAACATTTCTGACAAATTACCGTTAGTTTTAGAGATTTTTGTCTTATCTGGGTTAGTCTTCCGTTTACCGGAAAGTCCTGAAAGTCGCTATCAACTGGTACATGATTATTTAGTCGATGTCATTCTGAAACAATGGGGGTCTCATACTTTAGCAGAACTGAAACAGGCAAAAGAGCAAAAACAGATCGCTGAAGCGAAGCTCAAGCGTTTTTTGCAATGGGCACTTATTGGCTCAGTAGGAGCTGTAGTTATTCTGACAATCTCAACCGTTTCTGCCGTAAGATTTGCCCTGGAAGTTAGAGAAAGCGAAATAATTACTCTCAGTCAATCCTCAAAACTGCTCTACAGCACGAATAAAGAGTTGCTCGACCCCCTGATAGAAGCGTTAAAAGCAGGAAGGAAACTAAAGCAGGTATTTTTGGCAAAAGCCGATACTCACACTGAGGCAATTACTGCCTTAAGGCAAGCATTGTTTGGAGTAAAAGAACTCAACCGCTTGGTTGGGCATGACGGTAGGGTCTATAGCGTCGCCTTCAGTCCCGACGGCAAGACCCTCGCTAGTGCCAGTGAAGACAAAACGGTGAAACTGTGGAACAATGAAGGCAAGGAACTGCTGACTCTCTCCGGGCATGACGGTTTGGTCTATAGCGTCGCCTTCAGTCCCGACGACAAGACCCTCGCTAGTGCCAGTACAGACGGGACGGTGAAACTGTGGAACAAAGAAGGCAAGGAACTGCTGACTCTCTCCGGGCATGACGGTGGGGTCTTTAGCGTCGCCTTCAGTCCCGACGGCAAGACCCTCGCTAGTGCCAGTGAAGACAAAACGGTGAAACTGTGGAACAAAGAAGGCAAGGAACTGCTGACTCTCTCCGGGCATGACGGTAGGGTCTATAGCGTCGCCTTCAGTCCCGACGGCAAGACCCTCGCTAGTGCCAGT
>JBFRWF010000433.1:0-12677 GCA_051439465.1 Xenococcaceae cyanobacterium
TTTGATGAGCTGTTGCTGTTCCTGATTGGGGTGTAGCTTAAACCGATAAGCAAGCTGCATTGCCTGAAAAAACGAGTCGCTGTTAAACTGGGACTAAATCCAGCATAGCACAAACTCCCGAAAATGAGCGGAGCTTTTTCCCCACCCCAAGACCTCTCTGAAGGCATCGTTCGCATTCAAATTGTACAAGGGGCGTTGGAAAAACTCGAAATTATCGGACTCAATCGACTGCAAGAATCTTATTTAAGCAAGCGCTTGTGGTTGGCAGCATCACCCCCCCCTGAACATCAACAAAGTCCAAGAAGCCTTACAACTGCTCCAAGCCAAGCCTCTATATAAAATATCTATGCTCGTTTAGACTCCAACAAAGATAACAAGTCTTCGTTCCAATTAACTTCATAAGTCACGGGCTTCTTATTTTTCTTAACCTTTCCCTCTTCTACAGCTCGCTTTAACCAAGCCCGCATCTGTCCAACCTGGATATCCAGACATTCAGCAAGAGACTTATCATCCTTGGGTTGCTCTAAGTGCTGGAGGATAAAAGGTAAAACGGCTTCATAAATGTCTTTGGGACGAGCTTGAACTTGTGCTTTAGTATCTGTAACATCCTCTTGTGGTTCATTGGCTGGAGCACCTGCTACTAATGACGATTTCTCTTTCTCTTCAGTTTCAGCTAGTTCAACCTCTGCTTCTGAGCTTTGTGGTGTGACGGACATTACAGCATCTGCCACTTCCTTTGATGCCTCTTCTTTAACGTTTTTCGAGCTAGATTGAGTGACTGGCTCAGAAGTATTTGTTGATGATAAGATTGAAGGCTGTTGTACTACGACTTTAGTTTCATCTTTTCTTTTCGCTTCCGCTTGTTCAACCTCTGAGCTAGCCGTTGCCACTAGCTCTCTCAACGGATGAATCCAAGGGAAATCCGGAAAAGGTTTTGCTCCTTTTTTAACTAGCTGGCGATTCCCCTCTGGTACATTTCCTTGCATCCGCACCAGCACGGGAACATTCTTAATTTTTTCTAACGCTTCTACTGCACCTGTCCAGGTGCCACCTTTTTGTACTGAGGAACTAACCACCAGTGCAAAATCTGCTAAGGCATAGATATATTTATTGCGTCTCATTGCATTGCCAGCATGAAAGCGAACGTTTGGCTCGTAGGCAGAAATTAAAGCCAGTCTGCCTTCTTTGATGCCAGCACGATACTTTCGAGCAACTGCTGCCTTCGCTAAACTATCAGCCAACACGCCAACTACCGTTCCTCCCGCTTCTAAAGCACCTAGCATTGAGGCTTGATCTACTCCCCGCGCCCCACCAGAAACCACCTGTATTCCCTGACGGACACAAGTCTGAGCAACTCTCTGAGTATAGTTCAATCCTTCTTCATCTACATCACGAGAACCTACAATCGCCAACCCTCCTTGAGATAGCAGTTCTGTGTTACCCACCCCATAGAGAATAGCAGGAGCCAAATATCTCAGTTTCTGCTTGAGACGCTTAGGATATTGAGCATCACTCCGTCCCAATATCCACAACCCTTGATTTGTCCACTTCTCCACTGCCAAACTCAACATCAGACCCCGTTCTAATAAAGCAGCCAACCTATTAGAATCGAGTTTGTCAATGGTAATTTTAGGTAGTCTATTTTTGAAAGTTGAATGGAGCAAATCCGCCGGAGTCATATCATTTTCCCGCAACCAACCCGCTAGGATGTTATACTCTCCCAAGGTTAAAGGTTGTGGCTCGGTTTGGCGGTTTTGACAAAAACTAGCACACAACAGCAGCATTGCTTGAGTATCTGGTGGCAGAATATGAGTTAGCATAATTTTCAACAGGGACTGGTGATTGGGCAACAGTGAATAATGAACTGATAACTGTCTAACCTGTTTAAGATAAAAAATTGAGTGCTAATGCTAGGGGAAAAACCTGACCACTACCAGCACGACGTAACAGTGCTGCAATGACAGTAAATGTCCAACGGGAATCGACCATGTCGTCAACTAAGAAAACAGCACCTTTCATTACCTGACTGGTGTCAATTTCAAATACACCATCCAAATTATGAGCTTGCTGGTAACTATTAACCATTTTTTTCTGAGGTTGATTTTTGCCAATTTTTTCTACTGCTGGCACAAAAGGTAAACCTAATTTATTAGCGAGTCTTTGAGCCAAATTGGGGACTAATTCTGGACAGTTTATGGAAGGTACACAAGTCACCCAAGTAGGCATTGGTTGAGGTTGCCAGCGTTGAATCATTTCAAAAGCCCCCTGCACCAGGACATCGTCAAAATAATTATCTTGATATTTACCATGTTTGACTAATTCACCCCAACCAGCATCACCCCAAAGAGATAATGCCCGTCCTCCCTCTGCTTGTAGTTCTTTTTTGATCTTCCCTTTCCAGCCAAATGATAGTTGTGAATAGTCGGGCCATTGCTTGCGGGGTTCGATAATTTGGTCACTGCGACGAAGATATCTAATAGCAGCATTTACCAGTGAAATTGAGTAGTTGGTTGGCAATATGGGTTTACCCAAACAGACAGCACATTTACCACAGGGAGTGGGGTTGGGGTCATCTAAGGCTTTGGCGAGAAACGCCATTAAACAGTGTTGGCTTTTCATGTATTCTCGCATCTGCGCTTGCTCTTGGTAGCGTATTTGGGTCAACTGTTGGATTTTTTGAGTGTCGGGTTGATAATTAATTGGAGCTGCATACCACTTTGAATCCTGCTTAGTGACAGGTGGAGAAGATTCCAAAGACAGCAGTTTCAACACCTTTTTAATTTGTCCTCTGGAAAGATTAAGTTGCTGTTCCAGTTGAGGAACAGAAAAGCCATCCTCTGCTTGATTTAAGGCGTTTAACACCTGCTGGGTATGTGCCTCTGGAGGAAGGGCGGTTTCGATAAAGTAGTTGGTAATTTCGTCGTCTTCATCCCCACTCAATAGAATGCCATACGCCTGTTCTACTGCTCTTCCTGCGCGTCCTACTTGTTGATAATAATGGACAACAGAACCAGGACGCTGGTAATGAATGACAAAGCCTAAATCTGGTTTATCAAAGCCCATTCCTAAAGCTGTAGTGGCAACTAGGGCTTTGATTTCGTTATTGAGCAGTTGGTCTTCTAATGCCTCCCGTTCTTTTGTCTTCCGTTCTTCATTATCCAGCTTGCTGTGGTAGGGTTTAGCATCAATTCCTTGAATCTTTAACCAATCGGCAATTCGTTCAGCATCTCTAACGGTTAGGGTGTAAATAATGCCGCTACCGGAGATTTTGGGAAGCTGTTCGGCTAACCATGCCATGCGTGCGGCTGGACTGGAGAGATAGATATTTTGCAATTGTAAGCTTTTTCTGGTTAGATTACCTCTAGATACCCGCAGATTTGACCCCAGTTGCGCTTTGATATCATTAACGACTCGGTTGTTGGCTGTAGCAGTTGTTGCTAGTACTGGGATGTTGGAAGGAAGTGCCTGCAAAATTCGGACAATACGCCTATAGTCGGGGCGAAAGTCATGCCCCCAATCGGAGATACAGTGGGCTTCATCAACGACAAATAAGCCAATTTTTTTTGAGAGGGTTAGGAGAATGGTGTCCCGAAATTCCTCGTTTGCCAGTCGTTCAGGGGAAATGAGTAGGACATCGACTTGTCCTGCGTGTAATTGAGTCTGTACCTGTTCCCATTCTTCGGTATTGCTGGAGTTGATAGTAGCGGCTTTGACATTGATGCGTTCGGCGGCAGCGATTTGGTTTCGCATGAGTGCCAGGAGGGGAGAGATAAGCAGAGTGGGACCTGCGCCTTGATCGCGGAGAAGGCGAGTAGCGAGAAAATAGACTAAACTTTTGCCCCAGCCTGTGCGTTGTACGACAAGTAACCGCGAGCGATTCTCAAGGAGGTCTGAGATTGCTTCCCATTGCCCATCTCGAAAGTCAGCGGTTGAGTTATTGAGGGCAGTTCGCAGCAGTGATAACGCCTGACTTTTCAGTTGATTTTCTTGTCCCTTTTTCTGGCTCATTATTCAGATTTAGGAGCTACAATTATAAATTTACCTGAGACATGGCAAAACTAACAGTTTCAGCTCCTTTCGCCATAATGTACAAGGAAGCAACTTTTAATCTTGTGGTCTGTTCAAATTGGTGAGCGCATTGTCAAGGGTCGCGATCGCTAATTGGGTAAAAGTCTCAAAAGCTAGATAAGCCAAGCCTTTATTAAGCTAAAGTCCGTCCTCTAAAACAGGATCATCTCGCTTGAGAAAACTTGACAACAAACTGCGTTTGCTTTTCTCCTTCCGTTTCTATGGTTTCCCATCTAATACTTCCCTGATACCTAGCCACAATAATGTCTGATGCCAAAGACAATCCCAATCCCGTCCCTTTCCCCGGCGGTTTAGTCGTCACGAAGGATTTGAAAATTTCTGATTCTAACTCTGGCGACACGCCGATTCCATTATCCTGTACGATGATTTCCACCTCATCTCCTAGATTCCTAGTTGTTAACAGAATTTTGGGGATATAATTTTCTCCTTGCTGCTTCTGTTTTTCAAGCACGGCATCCCAGGCATTATCAATCAGACCGATCAGGACAAAGGTCACCTCTTGCGGGACGACTTCTATCGCCTCCAGCGATTCATCATAGTTTTCTCGTACCTCAAGCCCTTTAATTGAATCTTCTCCTCTTTTATTAGTAGATACTAACTTAAAACAATCTAAGATCAACTGATTTATATTGCTAGGAACTAGGGGCGATTTTTGACTAAAATCCTTAAAATTGACTGGGGAGAATCTTTCTCTAAAATCCCTACCTCTTTTAATTAAACTCTCAATTCCTTTTAGATTCTCTTCTAGATAATCTAAAATTTCAGAGAGCTCCCCCATCTCCTCATCTCCTAAAAGAGTCTCCTGACAAACTTCGCGCAAATCACTTAACAACATTCCAGACGCCTCTGCTCCCCTAGCAATCCCAAACAGGATATTCTTCATCTCATGGTTGAGCCCAGCAGTCAACCTCCCTAAAAAAGCCAGCCTTTCCTGCGCCATTAGTTGTTCCTGCGCTGCTTTCAATTCCTCCGTCCGCGCTCGCACTTCCACTTTCAGAGTCTCAATATACTTCTGCTTTTCTTGAAGCCTCTGCCAAATCACAACATAAACGACGACAAAAATCAGACCTAACCAAATTCCTATCAGAGCGGGGACAGACGGAATCCACCAACTATTGAGGAAAAACCAGTAAGTAATGCCGGTTAATAAACCAGTTAGCCCAATGCCTTCTACACCGACAATCGATAACAAAATCACTGGATTTTCAATCTTGCGGACGCGCCACACGCAGCCAACAGTAACCCCCACCCACCCAAACAGCCACACATAATCCAGCAAGTCTGCCCAAACCTTCATCGAGGACCTGCCATCGAGGGCTGCGCTAATAATTTGACTGACGAGGTTGGCATGAATCTCTACGGCATACATCCGCTGGGGAATGCCTCCTTCCCATTTGCTGTAAGGCGTGTAGTAGGCATTCTTCAAAGACGGCGCATAGGAACCAATCAAGACAATGCGCTCGCGAAACAAATCTGGTGGAATCTTATCCGACAAAACCTCAGTCACCTCTACGTGCCGGAAATGCCCCCCATCTCCCCGCCAGTTCACCAAGATTTGAAATCCTCTATCATTGGCGCGGACATAGGAGCCATCATTGCATCCGAAACGATGAAACCTTGCTTGTCCTAGTTGCAGCCAGCGTCCATCAGAAGATTCTTCTAACTTTATCCCTTCCGCTGCTAAATAGCGAAGTGCCAATTCTAAGGCAAAGGTCCGAATTGGCACTTTGGAGGGCGGATACAGGTAGGCTCGCCGCACCACCCCATCCTCATCCACAATTCCGCTGCTATCGGCCACCTGTCCTAATTCCTGTAATTGGGGCGGGGGAGCGATCTGCGTTCCAGTAAATTTTCCAATTCCAATGAGATTAGGCGTTGTCTGATAGACCTCTACCAACTGAGCGTGCCCCGGCTCAACAGGCTGATCTCGAACGATATCGAACCCGATCGCCCTCGGATTTTGGGCTTTTATTTTTTTTAATAGCTCCCCATAAATGATATCAGGAAACGGATAAGTTTTCTGCTTTTGAATATCCGCCTCCGTGATGCCAACAATTACAATTCTCGCGTCTGCCGATTCTGCTGGACGACTCTTAAACAGCCAATCATAGGCTTTAAATTCTTCAGGCTGAAGCTTTCCTAATAACCGGACTCCTGAAAGCAGGAGGAAGACAATCGGCGTGAGCACAAAAAAACCCGACCAACGTTTAAAAAATGACTCCATCAAACTTTCTATTAAATTCCCAGTCGAAGAAGCAGTTGTCGAAAACCATCAGAGCTTTTGGGCGCTCCTGGCTGTTGGGTATAGGCGTGATAAACCGCAGCGAGCGCGTCATAACCGATGCCAGCTTCTGCCAAGATTTGGGCGCGTTCATAGCCATTAGTTGTCTGAGCCAACCGTCTAAGCAATCCTGAATCTGGTAACTTTCGCTGGAAAACCACCCGCTTAGTCTTGCTCATTGACAGTCTGTGCGGGTTGCAGACCAAAGACACGGTAAACACATAAGGCTTGCCAGGGACTAACTCCGGTGCATCAGCAGGTACACTTATCGCCATCAAGCCAGCACGTTCTAACTTCAACTTCTCATAAAAAATCGGCTCTGGAACTCCCGGTTCTGTTATCGATACAATAACTGACTGAGAAGGAACTTTGTCAAGATACAATAAAAACATCGGATGAACAGCCATTGTGATAGACTGCTTTTCTCCGGGCAAAAATAACGTTGCTCTAGCTGTAGAGGAGCCGCAGCCCCTAGAGCCAAAAATTTCAGTTTCCTGATGGCGCTCCCTCTTACTATCTTCTTTACTCGATGAATGAGAATAAGACTCCGGTATAATTGATAAAGGCATCATATTTGTCTGTGCTACTAGAATTCCCGCAGTCAATAAAATTTTGTCTAAACCCATATCTTATCTGGCTATTAATCCTGAATTATCTAAAAAACTTCATCTTATCAGATGATAAATAAATCAAAAATTGTCTCCTTTCTCATCTTATTCCTAATCGGATTAAAAGTATTTCTTTGGATTCCCAAGAATTTAGCACAAGAAGTTTCTCCCCTGAGCCCTACAGTCGAACAAATTCGACAATACTATGGTTCAGGACAATATAAAGAACTAATCGATCTTTTAGAAAGCGCACTACTCTCAGAGTCGGGAGCCATCAATCCAACTGCATATCGCTACCTCGGTGCAGCTTACACCCAAATAGGGGAATTCGGCAAAGCCATCCACTCCTGGGAGAAAGCTATTGAAATCTATCGCAGCCACCCAGAACCTGACTCTCGTCGTCTGGAAGCCGCACTGCTAATCGACCAAGCACAGGCATATATCAACTGGGGACGAGCTCGGAAAGCGATTCCCCTCCTATCGGAAGCTATTGAGATTTCCTCATCCGAGCAAATCCCCCAATATACTGCTACCGCGACTGCCGTGATGGGCAATGCTCACCTGCTAGAAGGAGATTTCGGTCAAGCTATTGATGCCTACTCCAATAGTCTAGAACTGGCACAGGCAATCAACAAATCCAAGCTAGCCAGCACTGCTCTCAACAACCTAACCAACGCTCACAATCGGCTTGCTCAGAAATACCTGCTCCAACGCCAGTGGGCATTGCAGGAAAAGGAAGTAAAAGAAGCTCAACAACTATTCTTATTGGCACAACAAGCTCAAGCAACAGCACAACAATATGCACAACAGGCACTTTCAGCCAGTAGCTCATTGGAGAATGCATCCACTGCTCGCGCCTTACTCAATCTCATCCCCTTTGTCGAGACCCAACAACAGGCAACCTACAAGCAACAGGCACTATCCATCTTAGAAAAACTGTCCCCATCTCGAACCAAGGTCTACCTCCTCATCAACCTGGCTTCTTTAACTCAAGCTGAACCTTCCACTCAAACCAAGATTCTAGAAAAAGCCATCCAAGCTGCCGAATCAATCTCCGATTATCGGGGACTATCTCACGCCCTGGGACAGTTGGGCAACATTTATGAAAAAACTGGAGACTATGGGCAAGCACTCACCTACACCCAGCAAGCCCAATTAGCCGCCAAACAAATCTTTGCCTTCGACAGCCTCTACCAGTGGCAATGGCAAGCCGCCCGCATCTGGAGCGCCACCGGGTCAACTGAACGAGCAGGAGCTAACTACCAGGCGGCGATCGCTTCCTGGCAGCAGATTCGAAACGATCTTGCTGCTGCTAGCCAAGATTTTCAGTTTGATTTCCGCGCTCAAGTCGAACCCCTGTATCGCGAGTATTTGGCCCTACTGCTTTCTGAAGACTCCCCAGACATTCTTAGAGAAGCACTTCACCTACTCGAACTCTTTCAATTAGCAGAATTGGAAAATTTCTTCGGAGATCCCTGCGTAGAGGGAGAAACCATTGAGCCAGAAGAAGTTTTGGCCAAAACCAATGCCGCCCTAATCCATTCAGTCATTCTCCCCGAACAGACCTACTTAATCCTTCAACTGCCTGACGGGTCAATCCGTCGATATCAAGTAGCGCTCACCGCAGATCAACTGACTCAAAAACTCCAACAATGGCGAGATTTATTAGAAGAGCAAGCGACCTATCAATACCTCTCCTTATCCCAAAAACTCTATGATTGGCTGATTCGTCCAATGGAAGCCGACTTAGAGCAAGCCAATCCAGATGCCTTGATCTTTGTCAATGACGGATTGCTGCGAAATGTTCCCATAGCAGCACTGCATGACGGCGAGCAATATTTGATTGAAAAATATCCCATCGCTGCTTCTATTGGACTCAAGTTCAGTTCTTTCCCCAAACCCATAGAAAAATCCGAGGTGGATGCCTCAACTTTTGGTTTGTCCGCCGCTATCCCACCCCTAGACGCTTTGCCTAATGTAGAGCAAGAGGTTCTCCAAATTCACCAAATTCTCGGCGGGCAGAAGTTTTTGAATGAGCAATTCACAAAAGAAACCCTACAACAGCAGGTAGAAAAAAGTCAGCAAGTCATTCACTTAGCCACTCACAGTCGGTTTGGCGGCAATCCCAATCGGGCTTTTTTGCAAGCCTTCGACCGGCGGATTTCTCTGCCAGAACTGGAAGATTTGCTGAGGAGTTCATCTGAAGCAATTGATTTGATTACCTTCAGTGCTTGTCAAACGGCAGCCGGGAATGACCGTTCTTTGTTAGGATTAGCCGGAATAGCAGTTCGCTCCGGTGTCAACAGTACAGTAGGCACATTGTGGCCCGTTAATGATGAAGCTGTAGTAGAATTGATGGCAGATTTCTATCAATACTTGAAGCAACCAGGAGTTACGAAAGCTGAGGCCTTGAGACAAGCTCAATTAAATCAGATTCGAGACATTGAAAAGCATCCTTCTACCTGGGCCTCGATAATCTTGATTGGTAATTGGTTGTGAAAACCTTGAATCTTCAAGAGAAATAGAAAATTGGAGAATTAGGAGTAAAGTTTGTCGGATTTACTGATTCGCAATTGCCAGGTCTTGCACATCGCCGACGACGGCAGTCGCGCCGAGATTTTCTCAGACCAAGATATTTTAGTGCGGGGGAATTCAATTGAAGCGCTTCAACCAACGGCAATAGTCGATCCGAGTCATTTTCGCACTTGTCTGGAGGCCAACGGGATGCTAGCCATGCCAGGGCTGATTAACACCCATGCCCACGTGCCGATGGTTCTCTTTCGAGGTCTGGCAGAGGACGTTTCCCTGGAACAGTGGTTCAACTCATGCATCTGGCCCAAAGAAAGTCACTTGACCCCAGAAGATGTCTATTGGGGGATGTTACTCGGACTGATAGAGATGATTGAAGCGGGAGTCACTTCTGTAGCCGACCATTACTTTTACATGGACTCCGCCGCCAAAGCGGTTGAAGTGGCCGGGACACGCGCCTTGTTAGGCTCTACGATGTTCAGCCGTCAGGGCGATGAGATCATTGAGCGGACATCAAGGTTTGTGCGTCAGTGGCAGGGAGCAGCTCATGGTCGCATTCGGACTCTGATGGCTCCCCATGCCCCTTATACCTGTGACGACGATTTCCTGCGAGCCACTGTCCAAGCTGCAGAGAAACTAGGGGTGGGAATCCACATCCATGTGTCCGAGACCAAGTCCCAGACCGAAGCCAGTTGGCGCAGTCGCGGTCTTACACCAATCCAAGTACTCGAACAAACTGGAGTGTTAACCGTCCCGACGATTTTGGCCCACGCTTGCGGTGCGCTACCAAAGGACATCGAGATTCTCGCCAAATATCCTGTCGGTGTTGCCCATGCGCCTAAGACTTATCTCAAGCTGGCTATGGACATAGCACCGATAACCGAGTTCCGGCGGGCTGGGGTGCCAGTGGGGTTAGCCACAGATGGAGCTGCCAGTAACAATACGCTAGAGCTTTGGGAATCACTGCGCTTGATGGCGATGATGCAAAAATTCCTTCAAAGGAGAGCCTCAGTCTTGCCTATAGCAGAAGCCCTCTACATCGCTACCAGTGAAAGTGCCCGGGTTTTTGGTCTGGGGGAGCAACTGGGAAAACTAGTACCAGGATATTTGGCCGACTTGATTTTGATTGACCTGGCCCGAGTGCATCATCAGCCTCTTCATAACATCCCAGCTTCTTTGGTCTACAGTCTGCGACCATCAGATGTGCAGGCGGTAATTGTGGATGGGGAGTTGGTAATGCACAATCGCCAGATTTTGACAGTCAACAAAAACGAAGTGATTAGCCGTGTGCAAGCTAGTTGGGAGCAACTGCTAAATGGATGAGATTACGAATTTGGCATTAGTACGTTTATTTGCTCGGTCTCCTCAAGGTCAAAGGGCTTATGGTGAACGCCCTCAAAAACGAGGTCAAAATGTATCCATTATTGGTGCCATGAGTCTCAAGGGAGTCATCGCTCAATGTAGTCTGATGGGAGGAACTGATGCTGTTACTTTTGAAGCGTTTATCTCTCAAAAGTTAGTTCCTAAACTGTGGAAAGGAGCCTGTGTAGTTATGGATAATTGCTCGGGTGATAGGTAGATCTACACAGGCGATCTCGAAGAGATCCGCCTCTAATTAAAGAAAAGGTGTTTGCCATACTTGAGCCTCAGGAGCTAGAAAACAGCTTTCTGGGTTGGGTGAGCAGCATTACCGAGAAATTGGGCCTCGAACTGATTCATGGTGAGGGAGGTTCTTCCCCAATGGCTTGGTAAAAAGCCCGTTCAGCAGCAGCCGTCAGGGCTCGTTTGGCGTAGCGCTTAAAGCTTGCCTCCGATTTATGACGGGTGAGGGTCCGGGCATGCATGCTATCCATGCCTTTTAGTAACAGCTTCGTCGCATAGGTATGCCTCAAGCGATGGGGCGTGAGATTCTCAATCCCTGCCAAATCCCCCAGTTCCTTAATCAAGTAATAAATTCCTTGATAGCCTAACCGAGGTGAAGCGCCGGGAATAGGGCTGTGGGAGAGAAACAGGGGCTTTTTGCTCGAAAAGCTTTCTCCCTGGGTGCGGCGGTGGAGGAGATAGGCATTTAGCTTGGAGCGAGCTTGTTGATTGAGGGGAACCGTGCCGCTGCTATCGTCTTTTCCCTGCCGAATATAAAGGCGTATCCCATCGTAATCGCCCAGATTGAGCGCCGCCACCTCTCCTGCTCGCAGTCCGTGCAACAGAACATAGAAAATCGCCCCATCGCGCAGCACCGTCTCGCTTGGGCGTTGTCCGAGAGCTTGGAAGAGGGCTTCTACTTCCTGGTCACTTAGGTCAAGAGCAGGAGGGTCGGGTAACTTATTGAGTGCGATCGCCCGGGTAGGATTGTTCTGTTGGGTTTCTGGATAGGCTTCCATCAACCAGGCAAAGAAACTGGAGAGGGCAGAAAGCGCCCGGTTAACTGAACTAGAAGCCAGAGATGTTTCTAAGTGGGTCTTGTACTGAACAATGTGTCGAGGAGCGATTTGAGCCAAGGGTTTGTTCGTCCAGGCCAAAAAGCGTAGCAGTTCCCGGCGGTAAGCCTTTTGGCTGTTGGCAGCTAGGGCTCGCGCCTTTAAAAATTCCTCGACCCGCACTCCACGCAGATCGATGGTCTGGGATGTCTTCCCAGACGGCTTAGACCTTAGACCGGAAGATTCTGAACCTAGTTTAGCTTCCATGGAGCCGAGGGTGCGCGGCACTTATTATTTTGCCTGATGTTGGGGCCTGCCCCGAGTAAAATAAGTGAACATTATCTTACCTGGAAGGTATCCAGGTTAACCCATTGTCCCTAGCTGCTGTGCGCAAGCACATTCAAGGCATCCAATACTCCGCACTAGGAGGAGCTTTCTGGAATATTGAAGAATTGAAAGTAACTTCCGAGATTAATCAGTTGTCTAAAAATTAAATAAGTAATTAGTTACTTTGCGCTCGGAATATTTGGCAATTGGTAGATGAAACTTCTCTGTTAGGAATCCCATATAGATATTCGTCGCACCACTCTCCCTTAACGTAGCAGTTTTTCCGAAAGTGCCCCTGAAGTTTCATACCAAGTCGTTCCATCAGTGCAATCGATTTCTGATTTCTAACATCAACTGTTGCATAAAACCGATGTACACCAAGCTTGACGCCATATTCGAGTAACCCTGCACTTGCCTCATAGGCTA
>JBFRWF010000434.1:0-16724 GCA_051439465.1 Xenococcaceae cyanobacterium
TACCGGCTGGCGCCCATACTTGGGGTTTTTTTGCCTTTTTTGGGGGCTAATGGTTTGCCCCCGCTCATTAGATAACCTCTGCTTATCACCATAGATACAGGAGAGCCTCAATGGATTTGCAGACAAATTCGGGCTTTGTCAACGAGTATCAATACTTACAGAATTTATTTGGGTATCTGCCAGAATTTGGAGAAATCAAAAGCACAGTATCCAAAGTGAGGAGTTATTGATGGCGAATACACCTGTGGGGCAAATGACTTGGAGTCCTGATGGCACATCCTCATCGGGGATTTTGCATCTACGGTATCACCCTTTAGAGAAGTGGCGTCCCTACACAGAATTTCCTGAATATTTTCGACCGGATCCGCCTGGATTCTCTCAAGGATATGCCACCTTTATCGCACTGCTAAAGGAGAAATGGCAGGCATTGTAAGCGGCAAAACATTTAGTTTGCATGTAAAGACATCTTGATTTTTTGTCACGGCTAGTCATTAGTCCTTAGCCTTTAGTCCTTAGTTACTCCATCCTTGTAGGCGGACTAATGATTCGTGCTATATTAAGAAATGTGACAAATACCTGGTCTGCACTTTACAAAGCGCCTGCATTGTGCATTAGCAACATTGAATGAGGTTTAGTCTTTATGACATCGGTGAAAATTGCTCAGTTATCCACAGAATCCTTGGCGGTCCAGTTTTTCAGGCAATCTGAAGGGGAATGGAAGTCCCAACGACGCTACTACACACTGAAGAAGGAGGTCGAACCTCAAGAGGTAGTAAGTTTTCTGAGGATTCAATTTCTAGAAAAAGGATGTCCTGAACTACTTGAATTAGCGCGGTTACACAAATTAGATGCTCAAACTCCCTTGCTCGCTGGAACCCTGGTAACCTGGGAGAGCAATTATTCAGGGCAAATTCGCAAGCCGTCTAAGGGTTCAACTGTGTTTGGAGTGCTGGGCAAAACCCTGTATCGAGACCGAGGCTTTGCTACTTCCGATCCCGTCACCGCTACATTATTCTTTCCCAACCCCAAAACTATGTGCTTGAGGACTGAGTATGGGGGGTCTGTCTTTGAGGAAGAGTTGAAGTTAATTGGACAGCAATATCGCACTAGGCAGACGATTATTTCACGAGCAGGACAGGAGCTGATGATTGGTCAATATTTAGAAAAGCGAATTGGTTGAGCTTCTGATAGCAAGTTGCAGTCAAAGAGGTAGCAAAAGAGAATTGGGAATTGGGAAGTGGTTGAAATGAGTAACCATTCCCTATTCCCCAATACCCCAAGAAAGAAACTTTTGTTGCTAGTGTGTCGTCATTTTAGGTTAAGTCAAATTGATCGGGGAAATCTCTGATGTTTGTTTGGCACTTTAAATGTTAAGACAAATACAATAATTGCTACTACAGAATCTTGGGGAATTTTAGCCATGTCGCCACAGCTAATCAAATCACGTTTCAGTTTTTCCGCCTCTGCACTTAGGGGCATTAGTTTGCCCGTCAGTATTGTACTCCTGCTGAGTAGCGGGAGTGCTACTGCCTTGCACGCCTCTGTGTACTCAGTCGGTCCCCCGGCGATCGAGACTGGTACTTACAACCAAGGGATTCAGCTTATTAGCCAGACTGAAGAAGAATCCACACCACCGGAAATAATAGTCGAGACTGAACCCCAGGACTCAGATTCAACTACCTCAACTTCAACAAATACTGACCCTCGGTTTACTTGTCAGTTTGTCAATGGTGAGTATATGGTAATGTACCACCCAGAGAGTCAGCCAGATCAGGCATATCCCTGGGCAGTTCCGAGTCAACTAGGAGGTGGCTGGACGTCAGAGCGGCGCTGCTATGAAATTAGTAGACGTCTTGAATTCTACAGATCTGATGGTCTATTGGAGCTTAGTACTTCGGTGGAAAATAATTACGAAATTATCTGCGTTACCACCCAGAAAGACCCAAACTGTCGCATTGTGCTGACAGTGCCTCCTGGTAAAGATGCTGAGCTAACCCGCGATCGCATTTTCCAAAACCTGGTTGTAGCTGACAGTGGTCAACAAACCCAGGGGGTCAATACGTTTGTCGAGGGCAATCAAGATATACCACTTCTCAACCAGATTGATGGAATACTAAATACGGATCTATCCACCCTAGGGGAGAGAAGCTCTGGACCAAGTCCATCTAGCCCAAGTCTATCTAAGGACATCGACCTGCGACCTTTCCTCGATCCAGCAGACGGTGGCACTGGCACTCGACTGCGAGGCAATAAGTCGATGCCATCCAACCACAGGCAGCTGAATCCAGATAATTTCCGCTGAAACTGGTGACTGGGGCTCGCTGCGCTCAAAGGCAAAAGGCAAAAGGCAAAAGGCAAAAGGCAATCACCAGTCACCAGTCACTGCGATGCTCGCCCATCAAAGATTTATGCCCGTCGGCATCGCCAATCACCAAATATTACGGATTGTTGCTTTGTTTGTGAGAAATGAGACGGTAGCGATCGAGATCCTATATTCTCAGAGGAAGCTTTAGTATCTGAGCTAATAATCTATGTTCGAGCCTTTTCGCGAATTTTTAGAAGAAGAGCTTTTTGGGCGTTTTGATTTACGGAGTCAGCCTATTCCCCCAGGGTTAGAATTCAACGTTAGCGATCGCGGCAGACATCCAGCTAGGATTCAGAGTTGGTGTTATCAATGTCCCGAATTCCGGAAAATCCGCTATACCTACATTGATGCTGGGGAAACGGCTCAAGTTTTTAATAGCGTTATTTATCCGGGCCATCATTACGATCTGCCGCTGCTAGGAATCGATTTCTTATCTTTTGGCAAGAAAAAAATCTTGGTTGTACTGGATTTCCAGCCCTTATTCCGCGATCGGGCTTATCAGGACAAATACATCGAGCCAATGCGGTCAATTCGTGACAAGTACAATGATTTGGCTCAAAACTTAGAAATGAAGTTTTATGATGCCAATCAGTATTTCTCCAAGTACTTGCTGTTTGCCAAAACTGATGCCGAGACTGTGGTCAAGCGGTTATTTCCTGCTTACAAAGAATATATAAAATTGTATTGGCAACTGCTCGAGCAAGCAGAGCCTCTGACAGATCCAGAAGATATCCAGCGTATTGTTAAGGCTCAGAAAGACTACGACCAGTACAGTGCAGACCGAGATCCAGCCTCAGGTCTATTTAGTAGTTACTTTGGTCATGAGTGGTCAGAACGCTTCCTCTATGAATTTTTGTTTGAAGACGCTGTACCTTTAGCCGTCACGTCAGGTAGAAGATGACCCTATACCAGCCTTTTTTGGATTACGCGATCGCCGTGCTGAAGGAGCGGCTCGATCTACAGCCGTATCCCATCCCAGAAGGATTTGAGCGCAAGGAAGGCACCATGGGGAAGGGGAAAAGGCTCGAAGAGGTTCTCACTACCAGTTACGCCTTTAAATCCCCCAAAATCAGGCAAATCCGAGCAGCTCATGTCCAGGGTGGCAACTCCCTGCAAGTCCTCAACTTCGTCATCTTCCCCCAACCAACTTACGACTTGCCTTTTTTTGGGGCAGACTTAGTTACCTTGCCAGGGGGACACCTGATTGCCTTGGATATGCAACCCCTTTTCCGGGATGATCCAGCTTACCAGGCGAAATATACCGAGCCAATCCTACCGATATTTAAGGCGCATCAACAGCACCTAGCCTGGGGAGGAGACTTCCCAGAAGAAGCAAGACCATTCTTTTCCCCGGCATTTCTCTGGACTCGTCCCCAGGAAACAAAGGTGGTCCAGACGCGGGTGCTTGAAGCTTTTAAGGACTATCTCCAGGCTTACCTGAATTTTGTTGAACAAGCGGAACCTGTCAGCGATAGTAAAGGGCTTGAAGAGATTCTAGAAGCTCAACGGCGTTATATAGACTACCGGGCTGAAAAAGATCCGGCACGGGGGATGTTTACGCGTTTATACGGTGAAGAGTGGACTGAGGAGTATATCCACGGTTTTCTCTTCGATCTGGAACGCAAATTAGCAGAAGTTCATTGATTGTACTAACAAATATTACGGATTATTGCTCTTTTTTACAAAATGAGACTTTGGTTAACATTATCCCTTAATCTCAAGTATTAGGTAGTTAAGTACATATACTTAACGCCCAATAATCAGCGGTGGCTTTTGACTGATGTTTATTAACGAGGGTTTCAAATGGCTATTCCTTTGCTAAGCTATCCCCCCTCCACTCAAAACCAGCGAGTAGCTGGCTATGAAATAGCGGGGGATGAGCAGCCCATGATTTACACAACCGAAAACCTGCCCTCATCCTCAGAAATCGAGGACGTAATCAGGGCAGCCTATCGGCAAATTTTTAACGAGCAACAGCTTCTTTCGAGCAACCGCCAAAAATTTTTGGAATCTCAGCTGAGATTTGGTCAAATCACTGTGCGGGATTTCATTCGAGGACTAGCGCTTTCTGATTCGTTCCGACGGCGCAATTATGAACCTAGCAATAACTATCGGTTTGTGCGGATGTGTGTACAGCGCATTCTGGGGCGCGATGTTTACAATGATCGGGAAGAACTAGCCTGGTCAATTTTGATAGCCACCAAAGGGCTACAAGGGTTCATTGATGCTTTGCTCAATAGTGATGAGTATCTGACTAACTTTGGCGACGATACTGTTCCCTATCAACGAAGGCGAATTTTACCCCAGCGCACTCAAGGGGATTTGCCCTTTGCCCGGATGCCTCGCTATGGCGCGGACCACCGGGCACAACTGGAGAAGATAGGCTACTTCTTCGGAGATATAGAGAGCTTCAAGCCGTATTACCCACCGAAACCAGTTCTTTTAGCTGCCAAGGTGATTACAATAGCTGGCGCAGCGACTTTAGGACTCGGTACGATTGCCATAGCCTTAGCTGCTTGGGGCATCATCAGCCTGTAGATTTGTTAAGCCTGGTTAATCAATACCCCAAAAATTTAACAAGATGTAACAAATAAAGACTCAACAGCGTTGTATAAAAGTTACCTGAGGGGTAGATGAGCACAGGCAACCGTCAACTCAAAAGCAGATTTACCACCTTTGCCCGGTTTCTCATAGAAACATGAAGTTTTCTCAGGTTTCTTAAAATTACGTTGTGTTCAGCGATATTTGAGAGAAACTTGAACAATTGTTGTGCTAGGAGTCTATCTTAAACATTTCCAGGCTGCTCGCTCAGCTAGAAAGCGTTGAAGTGAGATTCCGTTATCAAGTCAAACTAAGCTCAACCAAGTCAAGTAGGAGATTAATTAGATGTTCGATGCATTCACGAGGGTTGTTTCCCAAGCCGATGCCAGGGGCGAATTTCTGTCCAGTGCTCAACTGGATGCCCTGAGCAGCATGGTTAGTGAAAGTAACAAGCGGATGGACGCGGTTAACCGGATCACCAGCAACGCTTCTGCGATTGTGACTAATGCGGCTCGCTCCCTGTTCGCTGAGCAACCCCAGTTGATCTCTCCTGGCGGTAACGCCTACACCAGCCGTCGGATGGCTGCTTGCTTGCGGGATATGGAAATTATCCTGCGCTATGTCACCTACGCGATTTACTCCGGTGATGCCAGTGTGCTAGACGATCGCTGCCTCAATGGCTTGCGCGAAACCTACCTGGCACTCGGTACTCCTGGTGCTTCTGTAGCCGTTGGCGTGGAAAAAATGAAAGAGGCAGCAATTGCGATCGCTAACGACAGGGCTGGAATTACCCCTGGCGATTGCAGTGCTCTAATGGCCGAAATTGCTGGCTACTTCGAGCGCGCTGCCGCTGCAGTTGGCTAGGTATAGCCAGTTGATTACTCGCCTGTACAGGTGACGCAGTCTATTTGAAAGAAAACTTAGCAAAATAATAGGGAGACAGTTTAACCATGAAAACCCCTCTGACTGAAGCAGTCGCAGCAGCAGATTCCCAAGGTCGCTTCTTGAGCAACACAGAAATTCAAACGGCTTTTGGTCGCTTCCAGCGTGCTAGTGCTTGCTTAGAAGCTGCTAAGGCGCTGACCGCAAGTTCCCAGACTTTAATCAACGGTGCTGCCCAAGCGGTGTATGCCAAGTTCCCTTACACCATCACTACTCCTGGTCCCACCTATGCTTCAGATGCTACAGGGAAGGCAAAGTGTGCTCGTGACATCGGTTACTACCTGCGAATGGTAACTTACTGCCTAGTTGCTGGTGGTACCGGACCTATGGATGAATACTTGATTGCTGGCTTGGACGAGATTAATCGTAGCTTTGAGCTGTCTCCTAGCTGGTACATTGAAGCTCTCAAGTACATCAAGGCAAATCACGGTCTAAGTGGTCAGCCTGCTACTGAAGCGAATAACTATATCGATTACGCAATCAACGCCCTGAGCTAGTTGAGCGTGACATCTGACAAGGGATTCGAGCTAGTTGCTAGCAAGTAGCTTGGAGCAACAATCAACAACCTAAGTTGTTGAACGCATTGCCCGAAAAAGTATGCGAATGCCAGCAGATTGCTAGTATTTGTTTACTTTTCCGGGTATTGTTGTGTCTGGCAATTACATCTGTTTTTCTACAATATGCAAGAGCAGTATTCTGAATCTGTATCAGCCGCGCCAGCAGATGGCAACTCTTTAACTGTAGAGCAGGCGATCGCTAACCTACGACAGCGGGAAGACTTAGGTCTGCGCTACTATGCCGCTTGGTGGCTAGGCAGGTTCCGAGTCCGGGAACCAGCAGCCATTGATACGCTGCTAGTCGCTTTAGAGGATGAGGAGGACAGAGCACCCGATGGTGGCTATCCCCTGCGGCGCAATGCCGCGCGAGCATTGGGTAAACTGGGAGAGCTTCAGGCAGTGCCACCACTGATTCGCTGTTTAGAATTCCCAGACTTTTATGTTCGAGAGGCAGCCGCTCAAGCGCTGGAAATGCTAGGCGATTCGAGTTGTATTCCGGCACTGATCAAATTACTCGATGGTGGTGTGGCAGCAGCCAAGCTAGTACCGGGGAAACCCCATCTCTTCCAACCCTACGAGGCAGTGATAGAAGCCTTAGGAACCCTGGGCGCATCGGAAGCAGTACCACTGATTCAACCCTTCGTGGAACATCCTGTACCCAAGGTGCAGTACGCTGCAGCACGAGCCATGTACCAATTGACTGGAAACCCAGTCTATGGAGAACGTTTAGTCAGAGCTTTACAGGGCGATGAGCTACAATTGCGTCGGTCAGCACTAATGGATTTGGGGGCGATTGGCTATTTTCCAGCAGGAGAAGCGATCGCTGAGACTTTAGCCGAAAATAGTCTTAAACTGATTTCCCTCAAAGGACTATTGGAACATCAATTAGAAAATAACCCGATAGAATTCCCAGCTTTATCTGAGGAGAGTATTCAGTTAATGAACCTGATGGATACGCTTCTATAAAATTACTATGACTGACTGTACCCAAGAACTAATCCAAGCCGTTGAGCAGGCCGATTCTGCTGATGGCTTATTGGAAGCAGTAGAGGCATTAGCTGCTGTCCGTCAAGAGGCAGCAATTCCGATCTTAATTAAAATTTTGGGCTACAACAACCCAGGAGCAGCAGTCGCAGCAGTCGAAGGACTGGTGGAATTGGGAGAGCCTGCAGTACCGTACTTGTTAGAGGAGATTGACGGCTACAACTATGGAGCTAGAGCTTGGGCAATCCGAGCATTCGCTGGCATCGGCGATCCCCGCGCCCTTGAGCTGTTGTTAGATGCTGCTAGCAGTGATTTTTCTTTAAGTGTCCGTCGCGCTGCTGCCAAAGGGCTAGGGAGTATTCGTTGGTCAAAATTACCAGCAGAGGAAGTAACTGCTGCTCAAACCCAAGTACTCAAAACCCTACTGCTAGTTTCTCAAGATGGGGAATGGGTAGTGCGCTACGCAGCAGTTGTGGGCTTACAAGCACTGGCATCGGCTGTGGCAGAGACTCAGCCTGATTTTGTGCTACAAATTTTAGAGCGATTTAATCGTATGGCTGAAACTGATTCAGAACTGGCAGTTCGTGCTCGTGTACAGATGGCTTTAGCACAACTCAAATATATTTTAAATAAGTCAGTTGTTATGAAAGCAACTGATCGCTGACTAATTCATCCCTAGCCTCCATTCCCAATCTATATGACCCATTCGACAGATATCAAAACGTTAGCTCGCTGGATGGCAGCGGATTTCAGTAACCAAGAGCAAGCCTATGAAAATCCCCCTTTCTTTGCTCACATTCGCGTCTGTATGCGTCCGCTGCCATGGTCGCTTTTTTCAGGAACCAGTCTTTTTCTGGAACAGGCTTATCATTTTATGCTCAACACCCCTTACCGTTTACGAGTGTTTAAAATGAACGTGGTAGATAATCATATCGAACTGGAACATTACATTGTCAAAGACCAAGAAAAGTTCTGGGGTGCTTCCCGGAATCCGGAACCCTTACAAAAGCTGAAAGTTGAGCAATTGGAAAAGTTACCAGGCTGCGACATGATTGTTGAATGGACGGGTCATAGTTTTAAAGGTTACATTAAGCCTGGAAAGGCTTGCATTGTGGTGCGTAACGGCAAAGAAACCTATCTGGATAACAGCTTCGAGATTGATGAGCAGAAATTGATCAGCTATGACTTGGGACGAGATCTAGAAACCGATGAGCAAGTTTGGGGATCTGTTGCCGGTCCCTTTCAATTTGCTCGCTGGGAGAGCTTTGCTGATGAGGTGATAATTGAGTGCCCACCAGTGGAAAACAGGATGGAGCGGCAGTCAAGTCAATGAATTTTCCCTCCTGCCTCCTGCCTCCGAATGCCTTCTGCCTTGCCCGAAGGGCTGATAAACAAGTAAGGGCACGGCGTCATTAACATCAGGTACTTAGCTATATAATTGAAAGATGCCGTGCCCCTACAATTCCTCACCATCGACATTCATTATGAAAAATCTTAAATCGATATCACCCCATCATGACCCGAAATCCAGTATTGCTTATTCACGGTATCTTCAGAAAGAAAAGTGTTTTTAACAAAATGTCCGCTTATCTTAACTCGCTGGGTTGGGAGGTTCATCGCTTCAATCTGAAGCCTAATAATGCCACCTTAGGACTTGACAAACTAGCCGTACAGGTAGCCGATTATATAGAAAATACCTTTCCCTTTTCTCAACCCCTAGATTTAGTAGGATTGAGTATGGGGGGTTTGGTAAGTCGCTACTATGTGCAGCGGCTGGGGGGAATTAATCGAGTACAGCGCTTCATTACTATATCCTCTCCCCACAATGGCACCTTGATGGCTTACGCTCTCCCCTTCACTGGCTGCGTGCAGATGCGTCCTGGTAGTGCCTTTTTGCAAGATTTGAATCGAGATGTTGAGATTCTAGAGCAGCTTAATTATACCTCTCTCTGGACTCCCTATGATTTCATTATTGTCCCAGCACAGAGTTCCCAACTGGGGGTGGGGAAAGAGGTAAAGCTATCGGTTTTTGCCCATGCAATGATGGTAAGGGATTCTAGCAGTTTAGAAGCTGTGGCTGAGGCGCTTCGCGTACCTGTTCAGAGTAGGTGCACTCCTCATACCAAATCCGGGTCAATACCCCCTTTTTGAGGGAAGCAGAGAACAGGAAACAGGGAACGGGAAACGGGGAACAGGAAGCATTAACTTTTGTCCACTTATTTGTCATCTGCCAGAGTTATAAAGATAAACCTAACTATTACAATCAGAAGAAACAGTTAATATTAAACCCTTGCGTAGGGTGGGTTAGGTGGGGACAACTTCATCTTACTAACCTGCCAACTAACTATCCGCCGTAGCCCACCAAAACTAAGCACTATGGCTGTGTTAAGATTTAATATAACTCATCTTGGGGAAAGAGCTTACTCTGAAAATATAGCAGTCCTAAATGGGTCGGGATCAATCAAAACATAATATCGAAGTTATAATACAAAAAGGATTTTCAATCCTTTTTGTATGTAACTCCGCTATAAAACGAGCATAACCCTTACCCCTGATCCGAAGTTCCCTGTTCCCAATTTCTACGCATCAATTTAGCATACTAGGTTCGGTAGAACAAGATGAACAAAATCTCGATCGCAGTCCCCACCTAAATCAAAGATTTTAGGTGAGGTTAGCGAGACGCGAGGCTTTATGTCATAATAAATAAGTAGTAGGACATAAATATTTTCGGTTAAGACATCAGGGGAGAGGAGGAGAGGGGGAGAGAGGGGGAGAGCTTATCAGTTGGGCATTTGAGCGGAGCCATATTCATCTTAATTTTTCTTAATACAGAGATGTTTATTTTTGTCCGACTACTTATGGTACCAACTTTTCCGGGAGCGTCAAGAAAGTTATTGTTTTTTGGCGAAAGAATCCTCATCTATAATTTTTGATTTAGATAGGGTTTGTTCAAATATAGACAAGAGTGAGCAGTTGACACTGCTTAACTGCTCGCTTCAACCCATATATCCCTGAGATTGCCAAGGATAAAACTTGAATTGACGGGATAGGGAGCTTTTATGGATATCACTTCTACCACCCTATTCCCCAGAAAAATGGATCCGCTGGAAACTAGCTTACTGCTTCCCATGCGCAACGTTGTATTACTGCCAGGTATTACACTACCAGTAATAGCAGGTCGGCGTCGCTCTGTCGCAGTAGCTGAGTCAACAATGATGACCTCGGACAAGCAGTTGGTTATCGCTGCTATTCGCCCGGAAGCCGCCAAGCGACTGGAAGAAGATGAGAATGTTGAAATTGAGAGCCTGGAAGAATTCTATCCCGTTGCCACCCTGGCAGTGGTCCAAAAAATCCTCCGGCTACCCATTGGACCGATCCAGCTCATTGTCGAAGGCCAAGAGCGAGTCCGAATTGAGCAATTGCTGCAGACGGATCCCACCTACGCAGTGAAATTTCAACGGCTGCCCAAACTCACTACAGAAGCAGCCATTGCTGGAGGAACCCAACATCAGACCCTAGAAGCTCTCACCAGTGCCATTCAATCACTATGGCAAGAAGCTGCTTCTCTGAATCCCAACTTCCCCGAAGAAGTTTTGGCAGTCTTGTTGCATGGCGAAGATCCGGCACAGTTGGCTTACCAGACTTCCATCTTGTTACAGCAGAAAGTTCCCCAGATGCAGGCGGTGCTAGAGGAAGAAAACCTGGAACAGCTTCTGCGTCAAGTTCTAGCAGGTTTGCAGCGAGAGGTAGAAGTCCAGCGCCTGCGCAGTGAAATTATGGGGGAGACGAAAAAAGAAATTGACCAACAGCAACGGGAATTCATCCTGCGGCAGCAACTGAAGAAAATCCAAGAGGAATTGGGTGAAGTAGATCCACAAAGCAAGGAAATTGAAGAGTTGCGAGCTCAGATGGCGGAAGCTAAATTACCAGAAGCAGCAGAAAAGCAAGCGAAACGAGAATTAGCTCGCCTGGAGCGAATTGGCAGTGCATCGGCAGAAGGAGGAGTGATTCGCACCTACCTGGACTGGCTTTTGGAGATGCCTTGGCACAAGATGGTGCAGGACAACCTCGATCTGCACAATGCTAGGGAAGTGTTGGATGCCGATCACCACGACCTCAACAAAATCAAAGACCGTATCATTGAGCACCTGGCAACCTTCAAGCTCAAACAAGTAGGTTGCCGTCAAGAGGCAACGGAAGCTGAACAGGCCGAGAAACTTGCTGAGCGCTACACCATTGGTACAGTGATTTGTTTTGCTGGACCGCCAGGGGTGGGTAAAACGAGTTTAGGTCAATCCATTGCCCGCGCCTTGGGTCGTCCCTTCGAGCGAGTCAGCCTGGGTGGGTTGCGGGATGAAGCCGAGCTCCGGGGCCACCGCCGCACCTATATCGGTGCCATGCCGGGTCGAATTGTGCAAGCGCTGCACCGAGCCGGGGTGAAGAATCCAGTGATCGTGCTGGATGAATTGGATAAGGTTGGGATGGACTATCGCGGTGATCCCGCCTCGGTATTGCTAGAAATCCTCGACCCTCAGCAAAACCACAGCTTCCGGGACCTCTATCTGGATCTGAATTTTGATCTATCCCAGGTAATCTTCATTGGGACGGCAAATGACTTATCCCGCGTTCCCCCTCAACTGCTGGATCGGCTGGAAATTATTGAGCTATCTGGTTATTCCGAGCAGGAGAAACTGGCGATCGCCCAGAGATACCTATTGCCCCGTCAGATCGAAAAGGCAGGACTGCCAGCCGATGCGGTGCAACTGCCAGCAGAGACTTTGCGCCAGGTAATTGAATTCTACACCCGGGAGGCGGGGGTACGCAGACTGGAGCAGCAACTGGGTAACCTGTGCCGCAAAGTTGCCGTCCGCTATGCCAATGGGGAAACCGAATCGATGACCATCCATCCCGAACAGCTCGAAGAGATGCTAGGGCCCAGACTCTTTCTGCGGGAGGAGATGCGGAAAGTAACCAAACCAGGGGTAGCTACGGGTCTTGCCTGGACACTACAAGGCGGGGAGGTTCTGTTTGTGGAAGCCGTCTTGTTACCCAAGGGCAAAGACCTGACCATCACAGGCCAGCTTGGGGAAGTTATGCAGGAGTCGGCTCGGATTGCTCGCTCCTATGTCTGGTCTCATGCCGCCTCCCTAGGCATTGACTTGAGTGCGTTCAAGGATAATGGCCTGCACGTCCACGTCCCGGCGGGTGCTATTCCTAAAGATGGGCCCTCGGCAGGAGTGACTATGGTAACGGCGATCGCCTCCCTGCTAATGAACCGAGCTGTCCGGACGGATATTGCCATGACGGGAGAAATTAACCTCAGTGGTGAAGTCCTACCCATTGGGGGAGTACGAGAAAAGGTGTTAGCGGCTCACCGGGTAGGCATCAATCGGGTGCTGTTGCCCCAGCAGAATGAGAAAGATTTGGTTGATGTGCCAGAAGATGTGGGGGACCAGATGGAATTTATCTTCTGCAAAGAGATTGAACAGGCGCTGGATAATGCCTTGCTCAGGCAAGATGAAGTTCAGTCCTGCGAAGGGAAAGGGGATGGTCATCAACAGCCAGCAATTGGTTCTCGATTTTCCGGTTTCACGGTGACTGGTGACTGGTGAGAAGGTGACTGGTGAGAAGATGACTAGTGATACCAAATCCGCTTTAAAAACCCCACAGAAAAAGATATAGAATTGATTGTTAATCAGCTTAAAAAGGAAAGTAGAATGCTTATTGCTCTTATCAAAAAGCTCAATAATTAAAAACTGTTCCCTGTTCCCTATTGCCCGTTGCCTGTTGCCTGTTGCCTGTTGCCTGTTGCCTTGTCCTCACAGTTAACTTTAATTGTGTCCAACTACTTATAATGCTTGCGCGACAACGCAATCGCGCCCCTGCTCTTTAGCTTCATATAACGCCTTGTCAGCCGCAGCAATGAGGACTTTAGACGAAACTTCTTGAGTTGGAACCTTGCTCGAAACGCCCAAGCTCAAAGTGACATATTCACTAACATCGGACTGGCAATGGGCAATCTGGAGGCATTGTACCTCTAACCAAATCATTTCAGCGACTTTGACCGCCCCTTCAGCGTTGGTGTTCGGTAGGATCACCGCAAACTCTTCGCCGCCGTAACGAGCTACCAAATCTGCCGGACGCTTAACCACACGGCTAATTGCTTGGGCAACGGCTCGTAAACAATCATCCCCCGCTTGATGACCATAGGTGTCGTTGTAGCGTTTGAAAAAATCCACATCGCACAAAATCAAAGATAAAGGTACTTGCTCCCGTGCCAGCCGCCGCCACTCTTGGTTAAGATATTCATCAAAGCGACGACGGTTAGCCACTTGGGTCAAGCCATCTATGATAGCGAGGCGATGTAGCTCTTGGTTAGCTTTTCGGAGAGCGGTTTCTGCCTGCTGGTACTGGCTGATTTGCTGTTGTAATTGCAAATTTTTTTCCCTTAATTCCAGTATCAGCTGTTCCACCCTTCTCTCCAGATTATATAAATATTCCTCTGGTATATGCACAGTTAATTGTTTTTTGATTTGCAGCCTGAAAATCCGAAAAGCTTCCTTTAGGACAGGATAGTTTTGTACTATTGCTCGGTATAGCATTTTACTTATTATCTTCAGATTGATTAATATTACTTGAATTTGCATGAGAGATGTCGGCGATGAAGTATAAGTCATAGTTCTTTTGGTCTGAAGTCTTGCGACGCCCTTCGGGTACGCAGATCGCTCAAAGTCAAAAATATCAAGTCAAAAGTCACGCATTTGGGAGGTTGATTGGGCTAGCCATATAACTTGTCTAACTTACAGTCCAGTCATACTTTTGACTTTTGAATACGTGACTTTTGACTTCCCTGAAGGGGCTCCCCCTCTCACTCTCAGTCTCAACCGAAAGTATTTGTGTCCTACTACTTAGGGAGTTTAGTTATTAGTTTCATGCACCCTTAATCCAGCACTATTCTTATAGGTAACACCGCGATATTTTAGTTCAAAAACAGGTTTAGAGTTTACCTCTAAAGGCTGTTTAATCTTGTAGGTAATTCCCCGGTACTTACCAGTGATACCACTCTCAATTATTGGCCAAGAGACAACGTTGTATTTGTAATGAAGGCGGCGATAACAAAGTTGCATTTCTTTCATACTCACTCTAAATTGTCCTACATTTAGTTACTGATTGTTGGTTGCTACTAGCTACTAGCCATTAGCCTCTAATAACTGAATCCATATTGCCACTCCAATCCGGTTTTAACAACCGAAGTTTAGGCTCTTAATAACGAACTTAAGTATTTCTTGCAATCAATTTTCTGAATTCAGCACGAGCCGAGTTTTTAGTTATTAAAAAATTGAGCCTCTCCCTAGTGCGAAATACCTTAAATTAGTAAAATATTTCTTATCTTCGGAAGAAGGTAACTTATTTCCTATAATTGTTTAGGTATTGTAGGACAAGCTAACTTAACGATGTCTCCAGCCAATTGGCAACTAATTTCAGTTTTTTTTTGAGGGGAAAAACCCGAATGGCATGGTAGCTAACTTGTTTGCGCAGTCCGTAGACTTGCTTGACTGGCAAATTTAAAATAGACGCGATCGCTTCTTGGGAACGACCCTGGAGATAAAGCCTAAGCCAGCGCACCGCTAGCCCATCGACATTTTCTGCCAAATAGCGCTCAAATTCCTGCTGCACAGCTACCCGCTGCCCCTGCTGTTTTTCCCAATTTTGCGCCCCTTGATAATCAGCTACCCCTCGAGAATCTGCTCCATTGAGATTCACTTCCTCGGAAATCAAGGGCAGGATGTTACCCTGCAGGACTTGAGTCATGTCTAAGAATGCTTGACGGCGCAGGAAATTAACAAAGTGATAGACTAGCAGGGGTTGGTTGCGAATAGGTCGCAGACAATACTCCTCAAGGCTAGTGAGAAGTAAAGCGTCCCGCAGACAGGTGTCTTGAGTACACTGGGCAATCCAGGTAATTTGCTTTTGAATGTAGCGATCGCTATTCAACATTTCCTGAATCGCCCCTTGGAGCATATCCGCCACAGTCCGTTGACAACTGGGGCTGAGGGTAACCCTGGTGAGGGTTTGATAGCGTAGCATCACCAGTGAACCCAACCGAGTTATCAGGTGACGATATGCTGGGGCTGGTTCAACTCCCAGGTAGCGTTGTCGCAAAATCCGGAAGCGATAGTCCATTGCTTGGTTAGCGATCACCAACTCAGAGGGCATCAACCTATCAAACCGCTCTAAATCTTCTTCCAGTAACCATCGAACGATACTCTGCTGATTTTCTGGGTTTTGCTTAGGACAATCCTTGAAAAGACGAGAGTGCCAGACCGATTTTAACTCTTCTGCCAACTTAGCCATCAGATTGTACTCCTCTTAATCCCTGTTTTTTGGCAACACCCCTCAAACTAAGTCCAGTTTGTACCTCAAACCCGGTTTAAACAACCGAAGTTTAGGCTCTTAAGAAGGAACTTAAGGCTTTCTCGTCATCTTTTCCCCAAAAACAGCACCAGCATGGGTTTCAGCCGTTATAAAATTTAACTACTCCTAGGAGCGAACTCGCTTAAAATCGGAAAAACTTTCCTTATCTTCTGAAAAGTCTCCTCATCACTACAATAGGCGCGTTAACTCCTATCTTAACTGGGGAGTTTGAGGGGCTATAAGTAGTTGGACACAATTAAAGTTAACTGTGAGGGCAAGACAACAGGCACTCGCTAGACTACGTCGCTGCTCCGCAGAGCGCTCAATGGCAAAAGGCATCTGCGGTAGCAGCGACGTAGTCTAAAGGCTTGCATGCAAAAGTAGGGAACGGGGAAGAGGGAAGAGGGAATAGGGAATAGGCAACAGTAAGGCATTGAAGCTTTTTACATTTCTTAACTCAGGTGACAAAATTTATGTCCGACTACTTAGTACTGCGCCCATAGCCTAACGGCTATGGCTTAGGGAAATGAACCCCTCAAGGAAAAAAGAGGTACTCGATGTACCTCTTTTTTCCATCTATGTTACTATTATCTACATGGTCGATAATTTTGTGTAGATGTTAACCCTAACCTACGAGTACAAACTAATCCCAACACCAGAACAAGTGGCAACCATTGACCAAACCCTCAACGTCTGCCGCAAGGTCTGGAATTTTGCCCTCAGAGAGCGCAAGGACTGGATTAACTCTAGGAAGTGTGCGATTAATGCCTGCTCCATTGAAAAAGAATATATTATTCCATCCGACCAACCGTATCCAGGATATCACCAACAAGCAAAGGCTCTAACCAAAGCCAAACAGAGCCACGAAGAACTTAAAGCCATTAATGCTCAAGTTCTACAGCAAGTTCTGCGGACTTTGG
>JBFRWF010000435.1:0-16015 GCA_051439465.1 Xenococcaceae cyanobacterium
GTCATAACCAAGGCGACGTTTTTCAATACTTTCCTTTGTTGCTAAGACTTTTATTGTCTTTCCTGCCAATAGATTAGGCTTGTTGTTATATATGGCAACTAAGTCATCATCAGGTAAACTGGATTCATGATGTCTTGCTGTTTTTGGCGACCTACCTGGAGAGATTCCTAAATTAGGCTTTGTTACAGGTGCATTTTGCTGTCTGTTAGGTTTGTAGGATGGATGGTTCTCAGGATTTCTTCTTGTATCCCAAGAGGAATAATAATGACCTTGATGAGTACTAGCATTATTCCAGTTAGAAGATGACTGAGAGCGCTTAGGCTGATTTATTCCTGATTTTAATAGAGATAGAAAATATTTACGCTCCTCTCTTAGCGCCTGTATTGCTTCCTGTAACTGTTCAGTCAATTGATCTATTTTCGCCTGTAGCTTATCGCGCTCCTCTCTTTGTTGCTTTTGTTCTTGCTCTAACATAGATAGGAACTCGCGATGCTCTTGTTGATGTTTCTCTGCTAATGGACCTTGATGAGTACGAGCATCATTCCAGTTAGAAGATGGATCTTCCTGACCAGATCCTTCTCTTCTCTTATCACCAGATCCTTCTCTTCTCTCATCAGGATATCCCGTCTCGTCTTCTAATTCATGTTGACTGTCGTTATCTTTAATCGTAGTTTGTCTGGGAAGAGAATATCTAAGCTCTTTGTTCCTATGCCAGAGCCATAAGATTATCGCCGCTTCCCCAAAGATAAAAAATATCCAGAAAATGTCTTGTTTTTTTTGTGATTTAGTGGCGCGAATTAGCTCATCATAATTTTTTTTGTTTTCGGTTGCCAATCGCTGATTTTCCATCCAGATAAGTATATCTTTAATTTGCTTTTCTGAATCTTGAAGCTTTTTCCTTGAAACTAGCTCTATTTCTCTCTGAGTAATTGGACCAAAGTTACCATATAATTTATCAGGAATTTCTTCTCTATCAAAAAAATCCAAATGTTTTTGTACTTGTTCTACTGCTTTTGGGTCTAATCCCTTACTCAATGGTTCTATAATTCCCTGAAGATATTTGAGATTAGCATCGGCTTGTTCAGTTAATTTTCTAACCGACTCTTGCAACTGAGGATCGTATTTTTGTAATTCATACTTAAATTTATTCCAAACTTGAAGTAGCTCGTCTAGCTTTTGATTCGGATTATCAAAATCTACAAGATTTCTATCTTTTTCAACATTGATATGTCTTTCTCCGTCAGCTACTTTTTTTAGTTCAGTGTTAAATTTATCAAGAGAAGCTTTAAGGTTATTGAATGCCGTCTTAACTTGATTTAAGCTATTCGTTAATCTTTCAGAATCTTCTACAACCTGCTCCTGTCGTGCAGGCGGTGAATTAGTAGCACCATCAGTAATTTTACCTGGTATACAGCTTACTAATACACCAGAGACTAAAGCTGAAAATAGCAGCCCTTTAGCTAAAAATAGCAAGTCTTTTTTAAAGTTACTTTGGCGCATGAGTCATTTCCCTATTCACTAGATTGAGATTGCAAACTTTTCTTTATTAATTGTTAGTTTATCTTTAGAAACTAGATATAATTGCCCGTCTTGTCCTTTGAAAACTAAATATGAACCATAACCAGCACCTTTTACTTCTTCAAAGACTGCTGATTCGCTCTTCCCAGAACAGTGAACGAGAAGTGCTAGATATATTCAATTAATAAAATCGAAGCTTACCTTTCTCCATAAGTTCCCATTTATCTCCAGACATAGGGGTAACTCTCGCTGGTTTTATCAAATCGAATTTATTAGATTGTCTTGACTGATATCCAGACAATTCAAACAATTCTTGAACCGTTTCATAACTAGGTTTATTGATTATCAAATTTTTCTTAGGTATCATGTAGTCTGAGGCTTTGTCAGTCACGATCCAATAGTTACCATTGCTGACTTCCTCAAGGATGACTGGGTAGTTATAACCAAGGCGACGTTTTTCAATACTTTCCTTTGTTGCTGAGACTTTTATTGTCTTTCCTGCCAATAGATTAGGCTTTTTGTTATGTATGACAACTAAGTCATCATCAGGTAAACTAGATTCATGATGTCTTGCTGTTTTTGACGACCTACCTGAAGAGACTCCTAAATTAGGCTTTGTTACAGGTGCATTTTGCTGGTTGTTAGGTTTGTAGGATGAATCGTTCTCAGGATTTCTTCTTGTATCCCAAGAGGGAGAATAATGACGTTGATGAGTACGAGCATCATTCCAGTTAGAAGATGAATCTTCCTGACTAAATCCTTCTATTCTCTCATCAGGGTATCCCGTCTCGTTTTCTAATTCATGTTGACTGTCGTTATCTTTAATCGTCGTTTGTCTGGGAAGAGAATGCCTAAGCTCTTTGTTCCTATGCCTGAGCCATAAGATTATCGCCGCTTCCCCAAAGATAAAAAATATCAATAAAATTTCTTTGTTTTTTTTTGATTTATTGGCGCGGCTTAGCTCATCAGAAAGTTTTTGATTTTCGGTTTCCAATCGCTGAATTTCTTCTGCTAATCTTGTCTTATCTACTCCCAATTGCTCCTTTAAGTGCTGATTTTCATCTGTTATTCTTTGAATCTCTGCTTGTAAATTTTTAGTTTCTTCTGAAGGTTGTTGAATCTTAGCAACTTTACTAGAACTGATTGTCGTATCGAGCAGATAAATATTAATTTCTAGAATTGCATTTTGAGCCTGGAGGAGCTTTTCTTTTGAAACTTTCTCTATTTCTTGCTGAGTCCTTGGACCAAATTTTCCATAATATTGAGGCTGGATTCCTTCTCGGTCAAAAAAATCTAGATGTTTTTGTACTTGTTCTACTTTTCCTTCGATTAATCCTTTTTTCAGAGGAGATAGGATTTTCTGAATATATTTAAGATTAAAATCGACTTGTTGAGTTAATTTTTTAACCAACTCTGGCAACTGAACATTGGATTTTTGTAATTCTCCATTAAATTGATTCCAAGCTTTAAGGAGTGCGTCTAGCTTTTGATTCGGATTCTCAAAATCTACCTGCTTTTTCTTCCGTTTATCTTCACTTTTAAGTTCAGTGTTAAATTTATCTAGGGAATTTTTAAAGATATTGACTTCAGCTTTTACCTGATTCAAACGTTTAGTTAACTTGGTATAATCTTCTACAAGCTGTTCCTGTCGTGCAGGTAGTGAATCAGTAGCACCATAAGTAACTTTACCTAGTATACAGCTCACTAATACACCAGAAACTAAAGCTGAAAATAGCAGCCCTTTGGCTAAAAATAGCAAATCTTTTTTTAAGTTACTTTGACGCATGAGTCATTTTCCTATTCACTAGATTGAGATTGAAAAAATTCCACGACCCCTTTCTCCTCTAATTTCCACTGCTTTTCAGATATTGGAGACAGTTTAGCTGGTTTAACCAATTTTAATTTGTTAGCTTTTCCTTCTTCGTAGTAGAAACATTCAAACGAGTCTTGAATTACTTCAAACTTTTCTTTATTGATTGTTAGTTTATCTTTAGGAACTAGATATAATTGCCCGTCTTGTCCTTTGATAACAAAATATGTACCACGTTTGACTTCTTCAAAGACTGCTGGTTCTCTCTTCCCAACACGACTAGATTTTATACTGTCTCTGGTTTCTGACACTTCTACTTTATGTGTGGATAAAATTTGAGAAGTCTTGTAAGCTTCAACTTCACTAGATTGAGATTGAAAAAATTCCAGAACCCCTTTCTCCTCTAATTTCCACTGCTTTTCAGATATTGGAGACAGTTTAGCTGGTTTAACCAATTTTAATTTGTTAGCTTTTCCTTCTTGGTAGTTGCGACATTCAAACGAGGCTTGAAATGCTGCAAACTTTTCTTTATGGATTGTTAGTTTATCTTTAGGAACTAGATATAATTGCCCGTCTTGTCCTTTGATAACTAAATATGTACCAGAACCAGCACGTTTGACTTCTTCAAAAACTGCTGGTTCTCTCTTCCCAAAACGACGAGATTCTATACTGTCTTTGGTTTCTGACACTTCTACTTTATGTGTGGATAAAATTTGAGAAGTCTTGTAAGCTTCAACTTCACTAGATTGAGATTGAAAAAATTCCAGGACCCCTTTCTCCTCTAATTTCCACTGCTTTTCAGATATTGGATACAGTTTAGCTGGTTTAACCAATTTAAATTTATTAGCTTTTCCTTCTTGGTAGTTGCGACATTTAAACGAGGCTTGAAATGCTGCCAACTTTTCTTTATTGATTGTTCGTTTATCTTTGGGAACTAGATAAAATTGTCCGTCTTTTTCTTTGATTATCCTATATGTACCAGAACCGGAACTTTCAACCACTCCAAAGACTGCTGATTCTGTATTCCCTGAACGACGAGATTCTATACTGTCTCTGGTTTCTGACACTTCTACTTTATGTGTGGATAAACTTTGAGAAGTCTTGTAAGCTTCAACTAGAGAGAATTCTGCATTATTAAGGTTTACATCAGTAAATACTTGTGGTGATTGAGCGGTAACTTGTTGCTCGCGCTGTTCGCCTTCACCACTTCTCATACCGCCCTGTTCAGTCGGTTCTACAGTTGTTTTATCTTCTTGAGTGCTAGAATTTAGTGGCGAAGATGGTATCGCAGGAGGTAAATTAATTTTATCTTGGCTAACTTGCCGTTCTGACTCTTGGAACTGAGAGCGCTTAGGCTGATTTATTCCTGATTTTAATAGAGATAGGAAATCTTTATGCTCCTCTCTTTGCTCCTTTATTTCTTCCCTTAATAGATTTATTGATTCCTGTAACAGAGAGCGGGAATCTTTACGCTCCTCTCTTAGCGCCTGTATTGCTTCCTGTAACTGTTCAGTCAATTGATATGTCATAGATAGGAGTTGCTGGCACTTTTGCTCGGATTGAGTTAAGCGAGACTGAAGTTGCTGATATCCTTGTTTAAACTGCGCTAATTGCTCCTGAAGTTGTACGCGCTCCTTGTGTGCTTGCTCTAGTTCTGTTTCTAGCTGAGCTAACGGAGAAGCTTTGCCAAATTTTAGTATCCCTTTTTCTTCTAATTGCCACTTCTTTCCATTAGGCACAAGAGAAACTCTGGCTGGCTTTTTCAGAGTAAATTCTCTGGCATTTTCTGGTTGGTATCCGTGACAGTCAAATAAGGATTTTACTGTTTCATACTGAGGATTAATGCTAAGATTGCCTTTGGGGAATAACCAGTCAGTTCTCTCTTCTGGTGTTATAATCCAATAGCTGCCATTCTTAGCCTCTTCCAGAAGAATATGCTGCTTGTTTCTCAGGCTTTCTGCGGCTATAACTGAAACCTTGATTACCTTCCGTGATAAAGCCTTGGGTACATGATTATAAATTTTCAATAACTCTGCTTCAGAGAGATTTAACATGAGTCATTTTCCTATTCACTAGATTGAGATTGAAAAAATTCTAGGGCACCTTTCTCCTCTAATTTCCACTGCTTTTCAACTATTGGAGACAGTTTAGCTGGTTTAACCAATTTTAATTTGTTAGCTTTTCCTTCTTGGAAGTTGCGACATTCAAACGAGGCTTGAAATGCTTCAAACCTTTGTTGATTGATTGTTAGTTTATCTTTAGGAACTAGAGCTAATTGCCCTTCTTGTCCTATGATAACTAAATATGTACCAGAACCAGCACTTTTGACTTCTTCAAAGACTGCTGGTTCTCTCTTTCCAACACGACGAGATTCTATACTGGCTTTGGTTTCTGACACTTCTACTTTATGTGTGGATGAAATTTGAGAAGTATTGAAAACTTCAACTAGAGAGTATTCTGCATTATTAAGATTTACATCAGTAACTCCTTGTGTTGATTTAACGTCAACTTGTTGCCTGCACTGTTCGCCTTCACCACTTCCCATAGCTTCCTGTTCAGTCGATTCTACAGTTTTTGAAGCTTCTTGACTCCTAGGAGTTAGTGGCGGAGAAGTTTCTGACTCTTGGGACTTATTACGATACTCACTTGGCTTACTGATTTGTGTCTTTAATAAATCTAGGATTTGCTCAAACTGATTTCTTTGATCTTTTATTTCTTCCTTTAATAGAGACTGAAGTTCTCGACGCTCCTCGCTTTGTTTCTCTAATATAGAGGTAAGTTTATCAACCTGTTGTGAATACTTGTTCGGGAGTTCTAAGTATTCTTTAATCCCCTTGGCTAACAATTCAGCTAATTTGGTTTCTAAATCCTCATGTTTTGAATTTGATGAGTCTGTTTCTTTTTCAGGAAACTTAATCTCTTGAAACAAGAACTCTCCAATTTTATTGAATAGGTTTGATATCGATACTTCCATCTTCCTTGCCCCCAGCTAACACTCCAGCTATCTCCCTTTGAACTTGCCCTGTGGTAAGCTACGGCATTACTAATTAATAGCTTACCAACAGACAAAACCCCAAAACTTAACTCTTTGTCATCTGCCTGCCCACTCCTTACCTAGTACCTGCAACAAAGCCTTCAGCCCTAAGATAAACGGCGGCTCTAAACGAATATTCTCTGAATCTCCTTTCATTTTTTGCAAAAGATCGGTGAGTTCTTTTTGCGTATTGCGCCACAGCTTACTATTCTGATCTAGATCCCGACTGCGGGTGTAACCTCTCAGGGGTGTGATTCCCTCAAGCTCTAAGTCCTGCAAGGCAACATGAAAATCATAGAGGAATTGCGGCAGCTGCACCAAGTGGGGGATTTTGAATTCTTTCACATCCCCCTCAACTTCTAGGCGAGAGTTCCAGAAAATCTCGTTCTTATTCACCAGACAAGTTTCTCCAGCAATCAACGGATCTTTAGCCTTTTTCTCCAGTCCTGTCAGCTTAGTCTCGCGCAGCACCAACCCGCACGCAGCCTCATCTTTGGGGTTTTGACTCAACCGCGTTATTTCTTCCGTGTCCTCAAAGCCGGAGCCTTTACTCAACATCTGACTGAGTAAGTAATTCACTTCCGAGAAATTATCAAAGCGTCCCCCTTCCGCCAGCCAGTTTAAGAAGCGAGAACCATTCCCACCGATGTAAACTGGGGTAATTTCATCGCGGCTGTATTTTTCTTCATCGTAGAGAACTTTGAGGATAATTCCCACATAGTAATACAACCCTGCTGTGCCAATTGCCGTGAGTCGGATCAATCCCTGGAAATCTTCCTCGTCTTCTACAAAGTCTTTTTTATTATTCAGCCAATGATCTCCCTCTAGACGCAGCAACACATCCAGTTTTGCATTAAACGCTCCCCCTCTTAATCCTTTCCACTCAGACAGGTTAACCTCGAAACTTTTTTCGATAAATTGGGGATTCATCTCTAAAAATTGAGAGAATATATCCCTACCCGCTAACTGGACTGAACACTGATGCACCAGGCTATTTTCTTCCCAAATCGAGATGTCGGAAGTCCCACCCCCCATATCAATACAAGTGGTATTGACTAGGTTGTGATCCTCAAAATCCCTAAAATACTGAGCAACGGCTAAACTCTCGGTGCGGAGGTTATCTGAATTAATTTGTGGAGAATTGTGTTTAATGCCCGTCTTGTCTTCCAATTCCTTGATTAAGTCTTGCCACACCTTGGCATAGCGCTTCTTGTCCCACCGAGAAAAAGCGGATGGATAGGACAAAGACCACTGAATTTGGCTGATTCCCGTTTGGGCAGCGATCGCCGTAATATGCAGGGCCAAATGTTTGAGAAAAAGTTGATTGTAAAGGAGATTCTCCTTTAACCACTTGAGATCAGTTTTTATCCACTCTTGTTGCGGCTTAAATTTTTGGTTAGGAATATAAATCCGACCGTCAAGAAAGGGGAGGCTAATTTTATTATCTGAATTTAAGCTTCCCTTGATTGTCAGCACGCTAGACAGGGGTAAGGGTTTCTCGGCGGGAATAAAGTCTTCGGGAATAAAGTTTTCATATAGAACGTTTAACCTAGTTTCTATATTGCTTTCCGTTACCTTGAGATGTAAATTCTCTAATTCTAAGCGTTCTGGGATATCACTGCTGTTGACATAGACATTTGTGAAAGAAGTTCCAAAATCTACCCCAACTTGCCAAGAACCTCTCAGTTGAATTTCCTCTGGAGTCTTCAGTAAAATTAGACCGATAAGGGTTCTCTCGGAATTCTGACAGTGAATGCACTCAGGAAAATTCTCTAGACGAACCATTTGATAGCGCCCCAGACCCTCTTTAAAACTGTGGCTATCTCTGGCTTCAGGGAGACTCACCTGGAAAGTCGCGTCTCCATATTCCCCATCGTAGTAAAAGGTATAATATTCCTTCCAGCCTTGGACTTGGAAATAGGGCCACACCTCTAGGACAGGCACTTCCGATAGGGCATTTTCCTCATTGATTGGGTAATCTTTGTACAAGCGCAAGTTCTCAGAAGACTTGTCCTCGTTTACCCCCGTCAGGGGCAAATCCAAAATTACCCGCACCTGAGCCCCCTCGCTGCTTGTGAAAGGCTGTAATTTAATCCGGTCAATTAAGTCTTCAGGGGTGAAATAATCTAGCAAGATGGGATTAAGGGGAATGAGAGGCGTGATCTGCTGACCGTTGAAAGCCAAAGGCTCAGTCGTCTTAGGGGGAAAAGTCCCAGGTAACGCATCCTGTTGGTCGATGAAAACAAATTCTGGCAGAAATAGCTCATGGCTTTCAATCCAGCGAACATCCGGCCAAATTAATTTCCCTTTTTTCAGATCCTCGATTTCTAAGGAGGCTAGGGTTTTGCCGCCATGTACCCAGACATTTTGCGGCGGGATATTCCAAGTTTTCGCAATCTCTGGGTCAATAATGAGCAAGGGCGCTTTCCCGGCTTTTTCTCGACTGGGAATTAAACGAACATTGGAATCTTTCTCCTGTGCTTTGAGCGGGCGATTGAGAACTTCGAGCACCCCTCGGTTAATAGGAACGCCAAAAAACTGCAGGTCATCACTCAGAATCAGGGGTAGATCCGGATTCCTTTTCAGACTCCCTCGAAACTCATCGATCAGTCCTCCCATGACATCGATCGCCTTTTTGTTACCATTATAGTCAGGTAACTTCTTGCGGAGGTTTTCCAACCAGCGGAACAAGAGAGCTTGTTCGCTTTCATTGAGAAAACGCTGGGGACCTTGCAAGATCTTTTGCTTCTCGTTCCACCAGGGCAACCCTGTCCAGTCTCCCTCCTCAGAGGGAACAACCAGGGTACTCGGCGATGTCATCCCCACTGGCTGTTCGTTCCATAAAAAGATATAAATGTCTTGCCAAGGATGCTTTTCCTCTTGGGTGTAGAGGGTGCTTCTTTCGCAGTCCGGCAAAAGCTCAAATAAAGAATCAGCAAACTCCTCATATTTCAACTCGCCCAGTTCCACCAGTTGCGCACTCATGGGAAATCCCCGCACTTCTGCCAGGGCGATCACCGCTAACATCCCTTGCCACTGCTCAACCATCTGCTGGCGAAGGGGATGGGCGAGATTCTGTAAAGCCATCTCCATCGTCAGGGGACGTGCCCACATTGTCGGGACGGAACTAATGCTCTTGACTTCTCCAGGGGCTTGATAATCCAGACTAGAAGCCACATCGGCAAAGGCTTTGCTGCCTTGCAAATCCCATTTCCCCGCCTGATTACTGGCTTTGACATCGCAATCGGCTTTTAACTGGGGTAGCAATAAGACCAACTCTTGATTTGGTTGTGCGCTTGTCATCGTTAACTTACTCCCTAGAGCCTACAGAGAATGTACACAGCTTTTGCCAGACCCGCTGTCCCTTTATTGGGAGGCGTGATAGTTTTGGGGTTGAGGTGCTCTTTCAATTGTTGCACGGTATCCTGCGATTTGCTCCCTTTGTCTCGGTTATCGCCAGCGTCCAGGTCTGGCAGATACTCTCCTCTAAGTTGCCCGTCCAGATTGGCGAAAGCACGATACCTAAACAGGTCAATGTTATCTCCATCGCATTGATGGAGCTCGCTGAGCCAGCGTAAATAGTCTTTACACCAGTTGGTAACGACCTTGATTGCCTCCTGTTCCTGTGGGTCATTGAAATCGGGTAAATCCTCCCCTTTTTTATCAAAAATTTTTAATAGTCCACCTTGCTCGGGGCGGAAAAATTCAGGAAACCAAGGAGCGTTCTTTTGAAACCAACCAATCCCCTTTTGTTTGGCTTCGGTCATTTCTGGTTCAATGTTAGCAAGCCACACGTAGGCAAAGCGAGTGGCATTGACTAACTCAGCTCTAACCGCAGCCATTTCTGGCAAGTCGAGCCAGACAACCCTTCCACCATCCTGGCGGCTGTTCAATACCACTGTCCCCTGAGCCGATGGGGTTTCGAGCAAAAAATGCCGCGCCGCCAAAGCTGCATAGAGTTCGATGAAGTGCGGCTCGTTGCGCTGACTTTTCTTGCCGATACTAAACTTATAGTTTGAGAGGTTCTGATTGCCTAGCAGATAAACGGCATCAAACTGCTTGCTCTGGTTGACATAATACCGGAGAGCCGCTTCCGTATTCAGTAAAAACTTGTCTGAACTGGCATAAACCTCATCGATAGCTTCTGCTCCTGTGGGGGGTGGGAATTGAAAATAGGGCAGAACGAACAAGCTGGCGATTTTGACGCGATCGCGCAGATTTTCCTTTTCTAATTTATTGGCAATCAGACGAGCAATGGTGGGGAGTCCAGAAGCCCCCGTTCCTCCAAAAATTGAGCCGCACAGAAAAATCTTGGGAGACTTCCCAGCTCCCGCATCTGACTGAACTTGCTGAATCAGGGTTGCCCAGGGGTCTTCCTCTAAGTCGTTCAAATCTAACCGACTCATAATCGCCGCCCCAATGGCAGGTCTTCCTCGAAACCCAACATCTAAGCTGACTTCCCGCTCCTTTTTGCTGTAGAGAACATTAAATAAGTTGCCCAACGCCTCATTGTTTTGGTTGAGGCTGTTGTAATTAAAAAATGAGCCGAGAGTTTTATTGGTGCTAGTGTTGCCAAAGGGCGACCACAAATCTGGTTTATAGGACTCTATCTGGGTTTTCATCCAAGCGCACTGTTGCTTGTCACCCAAGAGCAATTGGTAGCAGCGCTGATAAATGCTGAGGCTGACTCTGGCGCGTTCTAAGTTGCCATTGGTTTCATCGGCATCGACAAACAAAACCCGAATCGGTTCGGAAGCAAACAGACCAACAGCAGCTAACTGAATCACTGCCTCCAGGCACTTTGCACCCGTCCCTCCAATTCCGATCGCATACAGTGAATCCCTTGCCATGACTTAAGATCCTATTAGACGACGCAGCAGAAATGCTCCTGGGGGAATATGCTTTAACAATCCAGGAGAACTGGTTGCTGTGGGCAACCAATACAGCAAAAATATACCATTAAATATAAAGAAGCCAGCCAAAGAGAGACGAGCATCGTCGCTCTCATTAAAAAACAACAGAGCGATAAAAATACCCAGGAGGGGCAAAAGTCCAAGCATCCACCAAACCACCTGCCACCGAAACACATCATTGGCTCCCCTAACTTTAGCGGTTGCCGCTAGTATGTACCATAATACGGTGGCAATGACGGAAACGCCAAAGACAAGCAAAGCGCCAGCTGTGTAATTATCACCCAGCCAAGTATTGAGTGGGACATCACTAATCCTTATCATTCGGTTTTGATAAATCATAGGCTGTATGTAGAACATCAGCAAGAATCCCAGGACGCTAAATACGATGATTCTAATAATCTCCCCTGCTTTCATTTGTTCCCCTCTCGGTGTCGGACTATCAATATCAATGGGTTTTAGCCAGCGAACCTCTATAATGTATATCGTAAAGCATCTTGCTCAACCATAAATTATATTTATTATAAATCTTGTAACAAGTGGTCAATCTTAGAGTTCGAGCCAAGAGTCTAGTCGTAGCGATCGCTACTTTTTTCTTGCTTTTTTCCTGTAAACCCGTTCCTGTATTCACCGATAAAGATATCCCCTGCGAGCTTCCTTCGCTGGAGAATCAAGCTTCTCAATCAGAGCCGCTGACGATTGCCATTCAGGTAGACGGCAGTGGCTCTATGCTAGGGTATGTCACCAACCCCAACAGTCGCTATATCCAAACACTCAAGTTACTCGACAGCGCATTTGGTATTGGCGGAGGGTCTCGACCTCAGGTTGCGCTTGAATATTATCGTTCTGGGGGACCAAGTAATCAAAAACTCAATCGCTCAGAATATCGGCAAGCACAACTCCCAGACTTCTACACAGGTAAAAACCCTAAATTTCCTAAAGTATCAAGTCAACTAGATGCGGCTATTATCCCTCCAGAAAAAACAGATAAACTCTCAGTTATCGTCACTGACTTAGCTCAAAATGGAGCTGATGTCAATCATCTCAACAAAAAAATTCAGCAAACTTACCTCAATAAAAATATAAAGGGCTATGCTGTCGGAATTTTAGCCATTACAAGTGAATTTAAAGGAACTGTTTATACGACAGAGCCGAGAGTTGTCGCGGATTTTAAGTATAATACTGCCGGCAAACAGCTCAAGGATTATCGCCCATTTTATGCAGTTTTTTTGGGACCTTACAGCGACATCGCCCACTACTTTGACAAGCTGAAAAAGACTCGAAGAGATTTAATAGATAGCAGTAAATTGGTTATCTTTTATCCCGGCCAAATCGTAAGTGAAATCTCTTATCTTGGTTCGCCGCCAACCCCAGAAGGGATAACTAGACCCGTGTCTCTTCATAATGGCAGGGTAGCAGTAGAGGTTGAAACTCCGCCCTACGAGCTGTTAGAAATAGAAAGGAGAATTGAACAAAAAGAACTGCCAATAAATTACAGCATTCCTTTTGCTCCTTTAAGCTATACCTTGCCGATTGATAATGAATCTATTGAAACTGAAACGCGAATCATGGCTTTCGATTCATTCGAGAAAAATTTCAAGGAACAATTTAATGATTTATCCCTAAAAAACGCCATAGAATTAAATGCCTGGAAACTTGATAACAATCGATTAAATTTTACCACTACAATTAGACCGGAAGAGTTTCCAGAAGAAGGAATTTACCTATTCACAGTTGATGTTGTGGCTGAGGAATTTAAAGAACCGAGCTGGTGGAAGGAATGGGATTGGAGTTCGAGAATAAGCAACAAGGATGGCTCAAAGACTTATAATTTGTTGAGTTTTATGCAAAACTTAAAAACGACAACAACAGACTTGATGACAGTTGGAGACCAAAAACCTGTGATTGGTCGCTTTTGTTACGCGATTCAGAAAAATTAATACCTTTGCTCAATCATTTGGTCGCGGATGTGTTCTAAGACCTCATTTTTCCAAAAGGTCTTGATAAAATCGGCTTTTTTTGAATTGGCTCAAATCCAGCATCGCTTCGATTTCCTCCTGGCTTATGTAGGGCTTGCTGAAAAAGTCTACAGAGTGAATCTAGAGGCCACACAGCTTGAAAAATAGTAGGTTTGTCGCTTAGTTCCCAAATTTACCCAGCGAATTCCCATGAAAGTGCAAGGGTTTTGAGCCTCTAGATGTTATAACCTTGCACTTGTTTGATGAAAAAAGGCTCAAAACCCTTATCTGGACTACCTTCCACTTTTATTCAGCAAGCCCTATGTAGGATAGACCATTACGTTCCCAATCTAACTTTCACTCAGAACCTCCTCAAAAGCAAAATCAGGGGCAGCGAGAACAAAAATAGTAGTGGGAAGATTAGCAACACGTGCCTGCAAGCCTTCATAGTATTCCCTAAAATTATTTCCCGGTGTCGCCATGCCGAGGAAGATTAAATCTGCATTCTTAGAAGACTGGTGGAGAATATCATCAAAAGGACGCCCATTTGCTACTAGCACCTGGGATAATGCACCAATACGCAGCCGCTGCACCAGACTATCAAGATTTGCCCGTGCCGAGGAGGCAGCAGTTTCATCAGGAACAACCAAATTGAGATATATCTGGGCATGACGCCATGACCTATCGGTACGCAGCAGATAGGCTAGGAGCAACATCAAGCTGCCATTGGCGTGCATCCCGCCCCACCAAACATCAATCCGTCGGCGATGATTAAAACTGCGATCGCGGTTTTCTCGCAGAATGACAACATTTCGCTTTGCTCGATGTAGATGAGCAATCATCTGACAGTAGCGATCGCGGCGGGATGGTTCCTCACTATCACCCAGTAGAATTGTATTGGGAACCACCGGCCCTAAGCCGTAGGTCTCCACCAGTCGCCGAGCACCGTCAAACGGATCCGGCGCTGTTACCAAGCGCACCAGTGCTTGCACCCCTCGCCGTTCCAGATAATTACGGATTCTCTTTTCCAAAGCTGCCTGTCGGGCAACATCACAGGAGCCACTTGGCAGGACGCTAGAAACCGTAATCAAACCCCGGTTGTGGGTGAGAGCATCTGCCAATCTAATTAAAGACCAGCGTTTTTTCGGTGCTCCAGAAAGCACAAGAATGTGCGGTCGCCAGTTCTTAGTGTCGTCAGTATGACCAATTTGATAGATTCCCGTGCGCAACAGCGCCATCCAAATCCCGCGCCGTACATCCCCCCAAGCCACTAGCAATTCCCGCTGCTGCAGCCAGAAGTAAATGCCCAGAACAATAACCGCCGCTACCACTGTAGCGACGGCATTGATCAAGAACATCACTGCAAGGCAACCGATTGCTCCTAATAGGGATAGGGACCAGTGAACCCGAAATAAAGGGCGAAAAGAAGGACTTTGCAAGAAACCTTCAATACCCGCTGAGACATTCAGCACCAGATAGGTGGTAAGAAAGAACATCGTCAGCACAGGGGCGATTAAGTTCAAATCACCAATGCAGACTGCGGCGATCGCCACGGCTAAGGTGACAGCAGTCCCAATGCGCGGTTCGTCATCTTTTCCGCTACCATTGCCGAGAAAGCGCATCCAATCCGGTAAAACTCCATCCTTTGCCAGTGCCTGTAATACGCGAGGTGCGCCCATAATACTGCCGATGGCGCTGCTGAGAGTCGCTCCCCACACCCCTAGCAAGATTGCTGGTCCCCAAAAAGCCATCTGCTGCATAATTAGAGGTTCTGCGATCAGGCTATCCCCATTTGCCCGCATAGCCAGCAGAATAGGCAGAACCATATAAATAACGTATCCCGTGCCCACTGCTGCCAGAGTCCCCCTGGGAAGGGAACGGGTGGGGTTGCGCAAGTCCCCAGACATATTCACCCCAGCCATAATCCCAGTGACGGCGGGGAAGAAGACGGCAAAGACTTTCCAGAAAGGTTTCTCTGTAGTAATCCACCATTCAATATTGGTCGGCTCTACCTGACGTCCCAATAGCAAAGAGAGCAGGGACAAGGCGATCGCCGCCATGATAAAGTACTGAGCGCGGATGGCAAAGCTGGCTGAAGTGAGTGCCAGAACTGCCACGCCAATAGTCACAATCAGCGCTACGTAGAGCTGATTTAAGTTATCAAAGGTCTGAACTACGCTTTCAGCAAAACCAATGGTGTAGAGTGCTATGGAGAGAGCTTGGGCAAAGTAGAGAGGGATACCCACTGCTCCTCCAGTTTCAATCCCCAGTGAGCGACTGATCATATAGTAAGCCCCTCCCCCCCGGACGAGCCGATCGGTGGCGATCGCACAGACAGACAGGGAAGTTAAAAAAGTAATTGCGGTTGAGAGAGTGACGATAATCAGGGTGCCTAGCAACCCCACATTACCCACCACCCAGCCAAAGCGCAGGTACATGATCACGCCCAGGATCGTGAGAATTGATGGTGTATAGACACCGCCAAATGTCCCTAAACCCGAGTCTTTTGTTATTTGTTTTTTGTCATTGGTCATTTGGTGACGCTCCCACACTTCTCGCTCCGAGTAAGTGTGGGCTTCTGGCACCCCGAGAGGATGGCCAGAACTTCCTTCGAGGTACTGTTAGTAATTGAAAAGGTAACTACAGTTTTCCCTCTACGGCGTTTTATAGTAGGGAACACGCCCAGCCCTACTCGCTTTGTATTGACCGCTGCGTTGATATCTCTGTCAACCCAAAGCTGTAATTGTTCGTCAAACCATTCTCGGATACTGCAATCGGTAAACAC
>JBFRWF010000436.1:0-7979 GCA_051439465.1 Xenococcaceae cyanobacterium
GTGCTATCAGGCGCAGCAATTCTGAGACTCCAATGGTGACTATTGCCAGGTAATCTTCCCGCAGCCGCAGGGTAGATGTACCAATTAGCAGTCCCAGTAAGGCGGCGATCGCTGCACCGATGGGGACGGCAACAATCAAGGGTACATCTTGAGAACTTAACAAAACGGTGGTGTATGCCCCAATGGTCATAAAAGCAACGTGACCAAAATTGATCAGACCAGCGAAGCCCCATTGTAAATTTAACCCCAGGGCAAACAAGCCAAACAGCCCAGTGAAAATTATCAGAAAAACGAGATAACCAATCATGTGAACTACCCTTCCCTATGATTACCCATATAAAAACCGGGGCGATCGCGAAACCAATCAACCATCAAGCGAAAACCTTGCTCGAACGTGTAGCGTGGCTGCCAGCCCAATGCTGCCTGTATCTTACCGCTGTCTGCTACCCAAACATTAGTATCCCAACGGCGATTTGGCATCGACCCCCACTGCGGCTCAGGGGTAATCTCCATCACCTGCCGCGCCACATCCACCACCTCCCGCAGAGATGTCTGGACACCCGTCCCCACGTTGTACACTGCTCCCGGCTCTTGGTTAGGTTGAGTCGCAGCCAGCAAATAGGCATCGATGACATCTTCTACGTAAACATAGTCACGGGCAATATCTGGGTTCACTAGCGGTGGAAGTTCACCTTTTAACCCTCGCCGAATGAGAGTAGGCATTAAACGAGTAGGTTCCTCAAAGGGGCCATAGACCGAGTATAGACGCAGGGTGGGCAGGTGGCAGCCTTGGCTTTGGGCGGTATAGCGGCAGAATAGGGTGGCAGATGCCTTGGTCACGGCATAGTGGCTATTCGGTTCCAGCCACTCTGTTTCGGATGGAGCCCGCTCTTTGAAGCCATATTCCGATGACGATCCGGTATTCACAAATGCCTCGAACCCTGTCTGTAAGCAAGCTTCAAGCAAGTTGATGGTGCCAATGATGTTCGTTTGCACCATTTGGTACAGGTTGGTTTGGGAAGAGTAAGCTCCATATACGGCGAGGTGAAACACCCAATCTGGTTGAATCTTTCCTACAACACCAGTCAGAGCTGCTGCATCCGCCAACTCCACCTCGTGCAGATGCACGTCAGCTCGGATACCTGCAATGCGCCAGGGATTGTATCCTGGGCGAACTAGCAGGTAAATTTTTTGTCCGTCTTGTAACAGCCGTCTGGCTAGGTTAGCTCCAACAAAGCCAGTGGCCCCTGTGAGAATAACTCGCTTCATAGCCTACAGCAAATTCTGATAGTTGAAGACTTCCAGATATTGCCAGGTACGGGCCCGGATTTCCTCCCGCTCCTGACTGGAAAGTTCCTGAGCAGTAGCTAGGTTAGCGGCTGGGGTTGCCTTGCGGATAGTGCCCCAAGGATAAACTTCCTCTAGAGGATCTCCGTTCCAACTGGGAGTTTTCAAAGAGGGTGATGCCTCTAGCCCCAACTTTTCACAAACAGCACCCAGGGCCTTGACCGAATCGCTCATTACGTCCTCGGCTCGCACGATGTGTAAGCGCTCTGGGAATTTCTGCTTATACAGGAGGGCGTAGTACTGGTTCAGAGTCCAGCCCAACATGTAGTTGGGCAGCGACAGCGGCACTGGGCGTTTCTTGGTATCAGCGTAGGCCGACCAGGGATTGCGAACCACATGCAACATGTGTGCCTGGGGAAAATCCCGCAGGATTTTCTCAGTATCCACTACGACAATGGGGCTGTAGCCCACATACACCACCTGCTGGCCAGTGCGTTTGTAGTTACCCCAGGCATCAAAGGTGGAGCGGAAAAATGCTGCCACATTGTGAGCCCGCGATCGCCCAGTTTCCTTGATGTACTGCTGGTAAATCTCGCAGCGCTCATCGTCGGAAAAGTCGAAGGGCATGTGCCGAAACTTGCTCACGTGCGGTGTCCGAGCCCGCACTTTGCATTCCTCGTCAATAATCCCTTTGTAGTCCTGAAAAGGGGTGGCTTCTAGGTCGAAAGTGGGCCAGCGGTACTTGACCGGAAACATGGAAGATAGATGATCTTTGACTAGGCGCGTGCCCAACTGCGACTCGAATGGATAGACAAACATCTGGGGATGCCCGTCTAGGAAGCGGTGGATGGTGTTGCCGCCATTTTCATACATGGCTGAGAGCATGAGTAGCCGGAAATCATTGCTCATCTACTATTCTCCGTTGCAAAAGCATAGAAAAGGGTTTTGTCACGTGCGATCGCCCGCTTGGTGCAAGGGACAAAAGGAAAGCCAGGGGTGGCTTGGTTAGTTATCCAATCAATGGCAAAGATTTGGTTGCCATATGGCCAAATCAAGCTGCCTAGCACCTGACCTGAGCGGGTGTCCACGGCATGCAAGCCGCAGAGACTGGCATCTACATCCAAGCCAGGAGCGTACTGGCGAAACCGGGGAATGACCCGCGAGGTACCAACAAAAGCAATGTGTTCGTAGAAGCACAATCCTCGCGTCCACCCTGGTAATTTCACAATAGCTATGAAGCAGCCATTTTCAGCAATTCCCAATTCCCCATAACCACTGTTGTCTACCCAAACTTGCTCATTGAACAAGCGAGCAGAATGGGGGCGCGTCAACCCCCGCGCCATTGGTTCGCGGGTGGCACCGGAAAAGATGACACCGCGCTTGTCTACTGGAAAGTTCTTGTGTCCGGGCCTTCGGGCAGAGATTTGGTCTGCTGAGGCCGAGAAGTAGGAAGTCGTCAAGTCTGTGCCAGCTGCAATAGAGTTGAGTTGAATGTGATTCTGACCAAAGACTGGACCTGTATCCGTTTCGATGCACCGGGGCCACCAAACGCGCTCGTAGCCTCCATCGGCATCCAAGCGAACAATGGCGTTGTGTCCAACCGCGTTGGCATACAAAGCACCGTCAACTAAAGCTAGATCGTGCAGATAAAGGCACCCAGGAAGGAAGCGCGAGCGTACAGGCACCAGCGGACGCTCTTGGCGTGGCTCCACCTTCACATCTAGCCGGGGAAGCAGGTCAGTGGCGGGCATAAAGTCGTAGACTTGGTTAGGGTTGCGGGTACTGGCGATGTGGACAACCTGGCGATGGCGATCCACCACCAGTCCAGACGGATGGGGCAGCGGCAGATAGGAAACCACTGACCCAGCATCAGTCGCTTGCATAGCCATTACCAGGTGTTCGTACTCCCGCGTCACCAATAGAGTCAAACCACACTCAGCTAGTGTCTCCCACCAGGCTCCCTCCACTCTGTACCGCAGCAACTTCGGGTCTGTTGCCCCTGCCTCCTGCCACTGACTGACAATTTGAGCTGGATCGCGCCATAACCCATGATGGTTAGACCACAGAGCATTGAGTTCTTCTTGGCGGGGAGATTTCATTTCCCTCCTTGACATAAACTACGCCAGAGCTGATGGGCTCCCCAATACATTTTCAGAGCCGATTTATAACTGGTAGTTGATTTGCTCCCATGACGTCGGGAAGAAAAGATGGGAATTTCTAGCATCGGATAATCTGCAAGGCGACAGATAACATTGAACTCAAGATCAATTAAATCGTCATCACGCTGCAAGTTCAGTAGCCCCTTGAATTTACGCGGGAAGACCTTAGGCGTACCGTTGATATCCCAGTAGGGCAGATCGAACAGAGCGCGACATTCCAGATTGTATAGTAGAGAGCCCAGCCGCCGCTGCAAGTTTTCCCGAATCTTGCGGTTGGCTTTAATCACCACATTAGGATAGATTGTTGCGTAGACCAGCAGCAAGGTTAAATCCTGGTGGCTCGTGCGAGCTGAGTTGGTGTAGCAGAGGATGTCCCCCCGGGATTCTTTGAGCCCTAACTTGACTGCCAATCCCCATCCCCCTTTTTTGCTATGTATCACCCGCACCGATTCATGCTGTGCCGCTAGCGCCTGGCAGACTTCTAGAGAGGAATCGCGGCAAGCATTCACCACCAGAATCAGCTCGTAGGGATTTTGAAGCTTTGAAATTACTGCCTGATACTCCTGCACAACTTTGCTGATGTGGTCGGCTTGATTGTGGACAGGTAGAATGACAGATATCTTTAGTTTTTCAATCTTATTTGAGCTTGAGTCTACTGACGCACTTAATCGTTTCATACTTTGACAGATTTCGAGTTAGTCGAAACAGGAGATTGAGCAACGCTATTCAATATACGTTTTTTGTTCCAAATCCGACTCCCGCAATACCCAAATAGCTTTTTCAACCAGCTTCTCACTAGACAAACCATGAACGCGGTGTAAATAACTTTGACTACCGCCTACACCCTCTGGTGTTGTTCTAACTCCACAACGAACCACCCGACAGTGCAATCCTCGCTCTGCCACTACTTCTGCCACCAGGGATCCAAGACCTCCCACCAAGTAATGGGCTTCCACAGTAATTGCCAACCGAAAACGAGCCAGCACCTGCGCCAAATCCTCAATCGGCGCTGGATTCAGACTAGCCACTACCATCACCTGACAGGCCACCCCTTGCGTCGCCAAAGCCGCCGCCGCCGCAGTCACTTCGCTGGTGATACTCCCCATGGCGATGAATAATATATCCTCTCCCTGACCGAGCAGCTCAGCTCGTCGCAGTTCAAAACGACCTCCCAGTTCGGGAATCTTGGTTTTATCATTCTTCCCCAGCCGATAGTAGATTGGTCCCGGTAAGTCCCAAGTGGTCAATAGCGCCGTCCGAGTCTGCTCGTAATCAGCAGGGGCAATTACCGTGATGCCAGGTTGCAGCCGCATAACCCCCACATCTTCCAATGCGTGATGGGTGGGGCCAGCGTGACCATATTCAAATCCGCCCCCCACGCCTACAATCCGGACTGGAAACTGATGCAGAACCGGACCATTGCGAATGAACTCGTAAGGGCGCAGCGCTGCAAAGGTGGCGATGGAATAGAGAAATGGGATAAAGCCTGCCTCTGCCAGCCCCGTGGCTATCCCCACCAGGTTTTGCTCTGCCACTCCCACATTAAAGAAGCGATCGGGAAACTTATCCACAAATGGCTCCAGCACTGTGTAACCGAGATCCCCAGTCAAGAGCAGAATGCGGGGGTCATTTGCAGCTAACTTCACTAGAGTTTGAATAAATGCTCCTCTCATGTAATTGCTCCAATTTCTGTGAGAGCTTGTTGGTATTCCTCATCAGACATAGGCCAATAATGCCACTTGATTTGGTTCTCCATGTAAGATACACCCTTACCAAATACAGTGTGAGCGATGAGGACGTGGGGAGGGCCAGAGGTAATGTCCAAATCGGCAATGGTTTCTGCGATCGCCTTTGTGTCGTGCCCATCCACCTCATGCACATCCCAACCAAATGCCCGCCAGCGCTCTGCCATGGGGGAAAGGTTTAAGACTTGGTCAGTGTAGTCGAGTGCCTGTTGGCCATTGAGATCGACAATGGCAATTAGCTTGGAGAGTTGATGGTGAGCAGCGAACATAACTGCCTCCCAGATAGAACCCTCGTTGCATTCAGCATCACTGACTAGCACAAACACGCGACGCTCTGACTGCTGCAGGCGAGCTGCTAGCGCTGCTCCTGCGCCGACAGATAAACCTTGGCCTAGGGAACCACTAGAGAAGTCTACACCTCTGAGTATGTGTTCCGGGTGCACTCCCAACAAGCTATTGTCTGCACAGTAGGTATTAAGCTCTTCTTCCCTCAGCCATGTCTTTAAAAAAAGCGCTGCGTAGACTGCTAGAACAGCGTGCCCCTTGGACAAAATAAAACGATCTCGTTCGGGTTCATCAGGAGTAGCAATATGCAGAACTTTGTCATATAGCGCTGCAATGATGTCAGCAATGGACAAAGCCGAGCCGATATGACCCACATGGGCTCGCTTAGACTGCTCTAGAATGATCCGCCTGATCTGGTTGCTGGAGATATGAACTTTGCTTTCCTCTCTTTTAGACATTTTCATCAGCTAACAACTTAAGGCGGGACACTTGGAGTAGGGAACTTCGGATCAGGGAACTTCGGATCAGGGAATAGGCACTCGCTAGACTACGTCGCTGCTCCGCAGAGCGCTCAAAGGCAAAAGGCAAAAGGCTTGCATGCAAAAGTAGGGAACGGGGAATAGGGAATAGGAAATAGGGAATAGGTAATGGAGAATAGGTAATGAGGAATATAGCAGTAATAAATGAGTCTTGGCAAATCAAAACATATATAAGCATTGTAGGTGGGCATTGCCCAGAATTCTTTCTGTGGGTGAGTTACAAGTTTTTGGTCGGCAATGCCCACCCTACGATTATGGCATGGTTCAAATCAAGGTAACACTCCAGTTCTCTCTTGCTTGTGTTACACAAAATCGCCTGTTTTTGAACCATGCCTGAAAACGATTTGCGATCACTTATCTCTCACTCCCCCCTCTAAAGAATGATTATCATTCTCTATGAGGCTTTCTAAAAGTTTGCCCATTCTCAATAAGCTTCTCAGTCAACTTGATTTTTTCGTCAACTGCGACAGCAGCGGCGAAGCCTACTCAACTAGGATTAAGCCAAGCCCAGTCTGGGTTTTGACGGGGTTGTCACCTCGCCAGGTGAAATACTCAAATTTCCCTTTAATATCATAATCAGGCAATTAATTGTTATTTTTGTAACATTTTTTCATAAATCAGCAGCTAAAATTGAAGATATATAAAGCTTCAAGACAAAGGATGCTGACTATGGGACTAATCAAAGGAATTTCTATTCGTCCACTAGAGTCGATCCAAGGGGGAATGGCTCAGTTTTATACTCCCCAATCGAGTAATGAAACCATGTTAGTGCAGATTCCAGCAGGAACAGTTGACGATCTGTTTGTCCATCGGTTTCAAACAGACCAGCTTCTGGTGGTACGGGGGAGTTTTATCCTGGTAGTGTTGCAAAATCGGCAGTATCAATACATACCTTTGAGTGAACGTCAACCCCAGGTGGTCACAATTCCCCCTGGTGTACCCCACGGGGCGATTAATCTCAATCAAGAACCCTGTTTACTGGTGAATGCAGTGCTACGCCACGGGGTAGCCCTTGAAAGAGATTACCGTCCCCTAAAACGACCTTTTCCTTACGACCTAGCACTAGCAAAGGCACAATTAGAAAAACTTGAAATTTTAACAGCAGCATAAAAAGCATTAACATAGGCATATAGTAGCTGGGAAAAGCAGTCCACCTTACCATATATGCCTCTATTAATACTGATTGCCGATGACGACCCAGGAATTCGTTTAGCTGTCAGCGATTATCTGGAACTATCTGGCTATTCAGTCATCACCGCTGAGAATGGTCAACAAGCTCTGTCCCTCCTGGAAACTTATCATCCTCACCTGTTGGTTTCTGACATAAAAATGCCCAGAAAAGATGGCTACGATCTGGTGCAGCAAGTTCGCCAGCGCCCTGAGTTCCGCCTGTTGCCAGTGATATTTTTGACAGAGCGGGGAAGTACTGAGGAACGGATTCGTGGCTATCAAGTGGGATGCGATCTTTATCTGCCCAAACCCTTTGAAATGGAGGAACTAGGAGCAGTAATTCGCAATCTCCTAGAGCGATCGCAGATGATTCAATCAGAGTGGCGATTTTCTGAGATAGAGTCCAAGCTCAAACCACCAGAGTGGGCAAAGGGAGCGCCGGAACCAGACTCTATTTCCAAACTCGACTCCCTTCATCTCACTAAGCGAGAACAACAAGTTCTAGATTTACTCACCACTGGTCTTTCTAACATCGAAATTGGCAACCAACTTTATTTGAGTCCTAGAACTATAGAAAAATACGTCAGCAGCTTGCTGAGAAAGACCAAAACCAGCAACCGGGCAGAATTGGTGCGTTTTGCCCTGGAGAATAATTTGGTAGATTGACATTTAAGTACCTAGTACTCTGACAATTTTAAGTTGAGGGATAGGGCTGCAGGGGAGCAGGGAGCAGGGAGCAGGGAGAGAATTGAAAAACTGATTGTTCTATCCATCATTTCAATCTTGACGGAGTA
>JBFRWF010000437.1:0-4869 GCA_051439465.1 Xenococcaceae cyanobacterium
GAGAGCTAATTGAAAGAGAGCTTGATGAATGGGATAAACTTCGGTCAAACCATTTCTCTAATCGTTGTTCTAGCAGGCTTTCAGAAGTTTGGTCTTCTTAGCGATCGCCCTTAACTTCATGGCATTCCGTCATAGGCTGTTGCCATGCGCATCGCGCCATCTCGGTGGAGGTTTCCCTCACTGTCTAGGTAGCCGTGGGGCAGGGTGAATGGAAATTCTGTTTGCATTGCTTGTTTGCATTACTAATTACTTTACTTCCATTTATCGCTTTCTACCTTAATCCCTTCATGAGCAATTTCAAGGGTTTCAATGGCAAATTCGTCAACGGTGGCATCTAGCGTCGGTCCTGTCCAATTTACTGGCCAGCAGTTGATGAGGTTCCAACGAATTTTTTCGTTTCCCGCATCGTCCAAAAGGACAATCGACATATTCCGACGATACTTTGAGGGGTCTGCTGCTGCCAAAACTAAGGTTCTCCAATCCCAGAGTTCTCGATCGTCTGTGAAACCGCGAGTCAGGGTGATGTTGGAACTCGAGGGCATTCCCGGAATCTTTCGCATCCCCAGACTTTTGTCGGTGCCTTCGCGATAGGTACTGACGTTGGTGCTGGTTTCTAAACCCGAACAGCTTTTAAAACCAGCACGGGTGATGCTATCAATTTCGACTCTAAAGTTATAACCGCTGTAGGGATCTTTTCTTGAAAAGACCATCTGAGAAACCTCCTGTTTAATCTCGATTAATGTCTTGCTATCCTACTGCGGTGACGCCGCTAGCACCCAGGATAATGCGAATGGTAATGAATTCGGCAGGGATAGCTGGGGCGATGCCAATTTCGGCGATCGCCATGCCAGCTTCCCGTATTTCGGGTGGATTGGTTTCGGCGTCGCATTTGACGAAGAACGCGGATTGTTCGTTTGGTCCGCTTAAGGCTCCTTGACGGAGCAATTCTCCCAAATAGGTGTTGATTTCTCGCTCGATCCGCAGCCACAGGTTGAGGTTATTTGGCTCAAAGGCTGCATCTGCTAGGTTGAGTTCTAGCCAGCGACCTATAGTTAAAATCAATCGTCTCACGTTGATATAGGTCCAATTGGGGTTGTTGCTGAGGGTGCGTGCCCCCCAAACTCGGATTCCCCGCCCCCGAAACGATCGCAGGCAATTGATTCCCAAAGGATTGAGCTGGCTTTGTTGGGCATCGGTCAAATTGAACTTCAGATCCAGCACTCCTTCGAGTATTTCGTTGGCAGGTGCTTTATATACGCCGATGCGACTGTCACTGCGGGCATAAACGCCAGCAATGTGACCGCAAGGAGGCACCCAAACTGGGATTTTTGCTGCATCGAAGTTGCTAACTTTCACCCAAGGGTAATACAGCGCTCCACTGGGGCTGAGTAGTTCGCGTCGTTGGGCGATCGCCTTGGCGATGGACTGTTGGATATCGATGCCGACAGTTGGGAATGGGGAGTCCAAGATGGCAAAGCGATCGCCTGCCGTTTGGCAATGCTCTAAAATAGCTTTTTGCTGTTGCTGCACCTGTTCTGCTGGCGGGTTACCCCTCATCAAGTCTGGCGCACAAACTAGGTCGATGGAGTTTAGGGGTGCGATCGCCTCTAACCCACTGGCTAATTCGTTCCCAGAGCGATCGAGAGGCACAACATAGCACAGACTGCCACCGTTCTCAAAAAAACCGCGCACCGCATAAGCTAAGTAGCCATCAGATAAAGTAGCACCGAAATTCTCTGCAAACTGAGGCCACAGAGTCAGCAGTTGAGGTTCGTTTGCCTCACCTTTCTCCACATATCCCAAAAACGCTGGCACCCCTGTCAGCAATACTGGTGGCGGTGTGGGAAATACCTCTTCCCGATAAACTCCAGGGGTTTGCACCTCGGACAACAGCATCTTTATCTTTAACTCCTTGCCGAACGATTCGTTTGAGACGTGAGAGTTCGAGCGGGTTTCAGCTAACTCCCTCCCGGTCCCGTCCATTGACTGAGACGGAAAATCACAAATTCTGCGGGCTTCGTAATCGCCATGCCAATTTCTGCGATCACTTGTCCGTTTTCCCGCACTTCTGGTGGATTAGTCTCCTCATCGCATTTGACGTAAAAAGCCTGCTCGGCGCTATTGCCAAACAAAGCACCCGTACTCCAGACATTCGTTAAAAATGCACTGACGTTGCGCGTTATTTTTGCCCACAGTTCGGGGGTATTGGGTTCAAAAACAACCCATTGCGTTCCTTCGTCAATCGATTCGCGCAGATAGTTAAACAAACGACGAACGCTGATGTACTTAAATTCTCCATTTTTGTCACCGCCCAGGGTTCGCGCCCCCCACACTCTGATGTTGCCATTCAGGTTGCGAATGCAGTTAATTCCGTCAGGGTTAAGACCATCTTGTTGGTTTTTGCTAATGTTGTACTTCAGACCCAATGCCCCGAAAACGACTTCGTTTGCAGGCGCTTTGTAAACTCCTCGTTGGGCATCTACACGGGCATAGATCCCGGCAATATGACCGCTAGGAGGCACGAAGATCTGACCATCTCCCTTGGGGTTCTGTGTTTTTGTGGCCGGATCGAAGACTTGAATCCAGGGAAAGTAATATGCTGCGTAGTTAGAACTACTAGGTACTTTACCATCCCCTGGTTTCTGAGTTTTCCAACTATCACCTAAATCTTCAGCACTATCAAATATGGCAACGCGATCCTTAGTTTTTTCTTCGCAGTGGGTGATGATAGCGCTACAAACGTTGCTGTCTGTAATACCTGGGGCTGCAACAATTGCAATCTCGTCAATCGGTTCAAAGTTTTTCTCTAGGAAGTCGGCTGTTATGTCACTTACTTGTGTTACGCGCACTACATAGCAGCGCGTCCCGCCGTTGTTGAAGAATCCATAGACAGCATGGGCTAGATTGTGTTGATTGGGATCGGTTGAGAAGTCCCCGAAGAATTTCTTAAACTCGCTAAAGTTCGTACACAACTTGACTTCACCAGCAGCCACAGGGGAAAATGGATCTGTGGTGTCAGGTGAATTTGTATTGGAATCTGGTTGGGTTGGATCGTAATTAGGATTCGGTTTGGGAATTATGATCGAGTCTGGCACGACTCCGATGAAGCCTGCGGTACTGGTTCCTACGCCGACAATGGGGGCCGAACCTGATGGAACTTCTTCAACGTATACGCCTGGCGATAAATAAGTTGTTGGCATAAATTCCCCTATCCTTGGTTGGATTTGTTTGCTATAGCTAGAGAAATATTCATAGTTTGCAACTGCCCTTGAGTCAAAACTATCGGTGTCGCTTGGGATTGGTAGCCTCGAGCATTCACCTTGACTTGACGCTGTTGGGATGGGGACTGACTTGCTTCTAATCCTATCAGACGATAGTTCCCGTTACGATCGCTGAAGGTATATTCGCTGCTCCCTTCAAGCTGCACTTTAGCCATGACTAAAGCTTTGTTGTTTCGATCGGTTATTTTACCTGCAAGTGAGGTGGGTGGCAAGTCAATGGTAACGATCACACGATTGGCGATCTTGCCGTGGAGATCGCGCGACACTGTTACATTTCGGCGTTCAGCACTGCCATAGCGCGTACCTGCCTGTAGCAAGGACGCACTCAAGGTATAATCGCCGTTGGGCAGATCCAGGAAGTAAAAGCAACCGTCATACCGCGTTTGAGTTCGGTCCGGTCGCTCTTTTCTGTGCCCCCAGTCCGTGCTATAAAGCTGGGCGAGCAAGGCAAGTTTTGCTTGGAATGCTGGGGGCATTCCTGTAATTTCTACTTGGACTCCTGGTATTCCCTGGTTGGTTTGGGCGTTCCTGACTTGACCTGCGATCGCGACTTGATGGCTAATTGCTTCCAACTTCATCCATGCTGACATACTCTGCCCTCTATTCGTTCACCTAACTTGTATATTTGTTACTAATGGCACATTCTCGACAACCTCATTGACATCTACCGAGATAGTAACAGTATAATTTAGGGCTGCTCTGGGTTTTCCCCCGATCGCTTGCCAGAATTCTCCCAAGCTTTGTAGTTGAGGTTGCCCTAATGCAGTGGCTCGGATTGGGGGTTCTTTCCCTTGCAGTTCTCCTTGCAATACTGCGGCTGGAATCGTGCGATGACGCAACAGCACTTTCATCACTTCCCCCAAGATCCGGTGTTCCTTTTCTTCTTCACTTTCTTCTCCAAACCAAGCTGTGATTAGATAAGAACAATCTACCCGGACAGGGTTACGCTTTTTGGTCGCCATCCCATTCTCTCGTTCTACTGACCAGGATACAGTCCGCAATTCCATGTTTTCCCGCACGTTGTAGAGGAACAGATCTATTGCTGGCTGCTCGACTCTGGTGACAAAATCTTTGTCAGGAGTGGAAAAACTAATCGTGATTGACTTTCCCTTAGAGGGGGATATCACTTCCAGTGGTAGTTCTTGCTTAAGTAGTTCTTGTAAGGTTTTATCCAAGTCCTGAAGCATTGTTAGAGTTTCTCCGTAGAACCTTGACCATTCATAATGGTCGTGCTGAGTAAAGCTCCAGTCTATCCCTCAGGTGTGAGAGTGAAAGCATCATCCCCAAGGTAGTGACTGAAACAACCCACAGCTTATTGACAATAATGAATAATCTGATCCCATTATCCCAGAAATATCTGCAACCTCACTTTAGTAATGTTGAGTTAATAATCTTGAGCATTTTGATTTCTCTATTACAAAGCCAACAATGGGTTCGACTTGAACACCGCTTAACTTAACTAGTAAAATTATTGCCCATCTGCCACTGCAAACCAACGCCAACGGATGCTAAAGTATTAGGATATGGATCTTTTCTGCCCCTGTTCCACCCAGTACCATAATCCACAAATGGAACTATCTGCAACAGG
>JBFRWF010000438.1:0-9424 GCA_051439465.1 Xenococcaceae cyanobacterium
AACGTGACGAGAGCTCCCAGAGCTCCCGGGAGCAGGGGAACGACTTATAATGGACTGCTATATTCCCTATTCCTCATTCCCCATTACCTATTCCCCATTACCTATTCCCCATTACCTATTCTCCATTCCCTATTCCCCATTACCTATTCCCTATTCCCTATTCCCTATTCCCTATTCCCTATTCCCTATTCCTATTCCCTATTCCCTATTCCCTGATCCGAAGTTCCCTGATCCGAAGTTCCCTACTCCATAGTGTCCCGCCTTAAGTTGGTAGCCCTAAAAACAACAAAATTATGCAAATTGGCAATAAGCTTCCCCTCCTCCTTGAACGTAACCTTTACAATATCCTGATTTTTGCCTTACTGGTTATCCTCTACGCACCCCTAATCATTCACTGGTATGATGGCTGGCTAAACAAAACTATCAGCATTGAACACGAATACTTCAGTCACGGAGTGATTGGTTTACCCTTTGCTGCTTACATTAGTTGGACGCAGCGCAAAAAGTGGCAGCGCTTGGAAAATAGAGCCCATCCCCTAGGGGCTATTTTGTTGTTATTGGGGGCAGTTTTTTATCTTACTGGAGTCTCTCAATGGGTGAACTTATCCTTTCCCGCTGTCTTAGCCGGACTTTGCCTGTGGTTGAAGGGAATTCCAGGTTTAAAACTGCAAGGCTTTCCCCTGCTACTGGTTTTCCTGGCTACCCCTAATTCAGTACCTTACTTAATCACCCCCTACACCTTACCACTACAGAAATTTATTGCCGGAACCGTAGGATTTATCCTCCTGCAATTTGGTTTTGATGTCACCGTTGAGCAGATTTACCTGATTGTGGGCGGACGGCTAGTAGAAGTTGCCCCTTACTGTGCTGGACTCAAGGTTTTATTTACCAGTCTCTATGTGGCTCTGATGTTATTATTCTGGACAGACAATTTAAGCGACCGCAAAAAAACGACTTTGTTATTAGTGGGTACGGTGGCGATCAGCATCAGTGCGAACATCATTCGCAACACCCTGCTGACTTACTGGCATGGTACTGGTCAACACAAGATGTTTGTATGGTTACACGAAGGATTGGGCGGGGACTTTTATTTGGCTGGTACTTTAGGAATAATCATACTACTACTGAATGTGATAGAAAGATTTGATTTTGAGGATGAGCAAGAGAAACCAGTTGAGGATTTAATAGATGAGTAGTCTGAAGTCAAACTGGAAGATTCCTATGAGCCTACCCAAGTTTAAAGGGGGAACCTCAATTTCCCGCTTGGCTCTTGTATTACTTTTAATCTTGCTAATAGGTATAGGAGGTGTTCCTGGCTACTGGACAGGAAACTTACCTTGGTCAGATCTACCCCGCGTGACTAATATTAATCAGATTAGAAGTCTGCGGCAAACAGGTTTGACGCTTCCCGGCTGGAAAACTCTAGACCAAAAAGAAGTAAAGATTGGCGGTCACAAATGGTCAAAGCAGAAAATTCAAAAAGACGCTCAAAAACCGGTGACGCTGCTCTTGCTGCCCCAAAATTATTATCGGGATCAGCCACAAGTGGAGTGGATGGATATTAATGGTTCCCAGCAGTGGAAAACTGATTCCTACAGTAAGTTAGACTTTACTTTTGAGGAAGAGACGGCATCGGTTGAAGTTAAAGCTCGCTTCTTTCGCGCCTGGAAACAGCAGACCTTTGCCGTGGTGCAATGGTATGCTTGGCCCGGTGGCGGTCATTATGCTCCGGCGCAGTGGTTTTGGTCTGACCAATTGGCTCAGTTGCGTCGCCGTCGCGTCCCTTGGGTTGCCGTTTGCCTAAAAATTCCCATTGAGCCTTTAGGTGATTTGGAAGCAGCTTGGCCTTTAGCTAAATCTCTGGCTAAAACTGTTCAGGCTACTCTGAACAAAGATCCCTTCAGTTCAGTCTCTATGAGAACTAGTGACCAGTGACTGGTGACTGGTGAGAGGTAAAAACTAATCACCTTTACCCAATCACTGCGATGCTCGACGATGCTCGACGATGCTCGACGATGCTCGAAATCGAAGATTTCTGCACGTCGGTCGAAGATTTCTGCGCGTCGAACCCCCAATCCCCAATCCCCAATCCCTCATGTCTCTAATTGCCCACCCACGACATCAGATCACAGCCTTGTCTTTTGTTAGCCTTCAGGTTGTCGCTTATGTCCTCTCTGGCACAGTTTTGTTATGGATGACTGATTGTGCGCTATTTGCCTCCCTTAGCGTTGCTCAAAGATCTATTTCCCTTCCTAAACCAGAGAAACCAGAGCAAAGAGAACAATTGCCCCGGCAGATACCTCCTCGAACCTTTGGTATAGTAAATCCACCGCCAAGGGGCTACTCCCCTCCACCTTTTGAGGAAAAAACTTCTAAGCAATTCAATCTCTATCGCCTCGACTTTGGAGATGGAATCGGTATCACCGTGCAACGGTTTCCAGAGTTCAATTTTTCAGGCGTCATTGATCCAGAAGGAAATGTCGTGATGCCGATCCTGGGCAGAATATCATTGGTGGGACTGAGTCTCGACGAAGTGGAAGCCAAAATTCGCTATGAGCTAAGCCGTCGTTATCTCCAAAATGAGCCTGAGGTAATCGCGGTTCTGGTAGGACCACGTCCAGTCCAGATTACCGTGCTCGGAGAAGTAGTCAGACCAGGCTTTTATACTCTCGCACCTGGCTCTGAGCTGACTGCGGTATTGTCCTCAGCTGGTGGCAGCACTACAACGGCTGACCTAAGGTCAATTATAGTGCGCCGTTCGTTAGTTGATGGGACAGTAATTGAGGAAACGGTTGACTTGTACACGCCTTTGATAACTGGGAGGATCCCGCCAAGGTTGCGCTTGCAGGGTGGAGATACAGTAATTGTCTCAAAACTGGATGTCGGGGAGGATCAAGACTACGATCGCCTGCTAGTTTCTCGCACTACTCTTCCTCAGCAAACCATCACTGTGCGAATTTTAGTTCCCGCTGTTCCTTCTGGTATAGCATTGCGTAATCTTACTGTACCAAATGGCAGTACTTTTATCGATGTCATCGCCTCACTCCCAATCGTAGATCGTATTCGTATCCAGACGAATAAAATCGCCCTGATGCGATTTGATGCAGAACGGGGTGGAGTTGTCACCCAGACACTAAATCCCGGAAAAGCCATTGAGGGTGATATTTCTCAAAATGTCCCACTCCAGGATGAGGATGTTATCATCATCAGTCGCACCCTGATTGGGAATATCTTCAGTGCATTTAACATTATTACTCAACCCATCCGGGATCTCTTGGGCTTCCGGAATTTTTTTAATTCGATACTTGGAGGAGGATCTACAGGAGGATCTACAGGAGGATTCTTTTGAAATCAAGGTAGCTATGTAAATAAGGGCTACCAGTTTAAAGGTAACCGTTCAGGAGGGCGATCAAAAAGGCTACAATACTGCTCGGTTAAGAAAAGTTGTTGATAGTCTAGACCAGGCTAGACTAGGCTAGACTAGGCTAGACTAGGCTGCGCCCCTGCTCCGCAGCGCGTCCCAGAGTAGCGCAGCGTGCCCCAGAGTAGCGCAGCTCGTCCCAGAGTAGCGCAGCGCGATGCTGGTGGCAATTAATTTAATTATCTGCTAAGGTGTAGCTATGAGAAACATTGGGATAGAAGCCCCAGAAATCAGTGGGGATGGCAAGGCAATAGGTATTGACCTCGAGCTGAAGGAATTTGCGATAACATCTGATGGTTCTAAATACCCTAACCCTCGGCACTTGCAAAAGTATGACAAAAACTTAAAGCGTAAGCAGCAAAGTTTATCTAGAAAGAAGAAAGGGAGCAAGCCCACACTATAATCTTTGATTTAGTGTGGGGAGTTCACTTTGACAGCCATGACTCCACCTATTGTTAAACGTTTTCTTATTTCTTTCGAGCAACATAAGTTGCTCGGATTCTTTAGCTTTGCTTTGATTGTCGCGATCTCAGGTGTTATTGCGCTACAGCCACCACCCCCTCCTCCCCGTCCCATTTATAAGGCAATTGGGCGACTGTCTTTTAGCAATCCTCCCCCCGCTTTTACCAGTACTGGAGAACAGCTTCAGCAACAGGGCAAGGAAATTAATAAGGATATTCTGCTGGCTCCCAGGGTGCTTCAACAAGTGGCAGAGCAATTACAATTCACTTCCAAGCAGATAATCAAGATCCGCGATCAAAAGCTAGAAATTAAATTTCCCAAGAAGGAAGAACCACAATTAATTACTGTCCAATACACTGATACTCAAGATCCTGAGCAGGCTAAAAGAGTACTTGAATTGTTCATGAAGGAAATGATCGAGGAAAGCCGTCTGCTCAACACCTCCCAGTTACGAACAAGAATTAAAGCACTCGAAAAACGGTTGTCCCAGACCAAGCGGGATCTGACAGCAGCGGAAGAGGCATTCTATCGGTATATCAGCAAAGAGGGTTCGGCTTTATTAGCAGTTCAGGATGGCAGTTTATTCAACGGTATTACTAGCAGCCAAGCACAGCAAAGGGAAATTAAACTTGCCCTAGATGAAGTTGAGGGTCAAATCAACAGTCTGGTTCAACAGTTGGGTTTAACACCTGAGCAAGCTTATACCTCTTCTGTCCTCAGTGCTGACCCGATTATTGCCAACCTACGGGCACAAATTCTGCAAAATGAGCTACAGCTAGAGCTACTGCAACGAGATTTGCGGCCTGAACACCCAAAAATAATTGAGTTGCGCAAGCAGCAAGAGGCTAACGAAACATTGTTGCAAGAGCGAGCTGAAGAATTGATTGGCCGTGACGGGATATTGACGCCTTTGCCGAGCCAAATCCGCAAAGACAGTAATCTAGATTCAGCTAGGCAGGAACTGGCAAACAGTCTGGTGGCTTTGCAAAGTCAGCGGGAAGGACTACTGAAGCAACTTGAATCTGTCACAAAGACAGAGCTGGAACTGCGGCAGCAGTACGAGCAGTTTCCTGAAAAGCAATTGCAACAAGCACGTCTAGTTCAGGCAGTTGAGTTCCAACGAGTTATTTACCAGAAGATCCTCACAGCATTAGTGGATGCCAAGTCTGCTGAGGTAGAGACCGTATCTAGCTTAGCCATTGCTCAACCGCCATCTGTCCCACCATTTCAGCCGAAGATTGAGAAAGGGTTACACCCTTTCGTGATCATTGCAGCTGGTGCTGGCTTCGGATTAGTGGCTGCCACTGGGATAATTTTCTTGCTGGCGACAGTGGATGATAGGCTCCACACGCCACAGGAGCTGCGAGAGGTACTGACACAAAGGGAAGTACCGCTACTAGGACAATTGCCTTTTATCTTCAGCTTTGCTCCCAGTGGAAAACAGACACCCATCTTGCTCGATGCAGATTCAACCTATCTGTCTTTTTACGAGCGTTTTCGCAGTAATATTCGTCGTCTGGGACCAGAGTCGGATAAGGTGGTTTTAATTACTAGTATTACCAATGAGGAGGGTAAGAGCGTCAGTGCTTATAATCTAGCGATCGCTTCAGCCCACGCAGGTAAGCGTACTCTATTGGTAGAAGCAGACTTGCGATCACCCTCTCAAGCTAAATCTCTGAAGCTAGATCTTAACCCCGAAGCGAGCATTGAACCCCTGCGCTACTATGCTTCCCGAACCGATTCTATCAGCTTAGTCCCAGAAATCGAAAATTTATACATTGTACCTAGCCCTGGACCCCAGCGACAAGCGGCTGCGATTATCGAGTCCAGCGAACTGCAGCTGCTACTTAAGGATGCTCGCGGGCGCTTTGACATGGTGGTAATTGACACTCCATCACTTTCCCAGTGTAATGATGCCCTGTTGCTTGAACCTTTAACTGATGGGATCGTGATCGTTACCAAACCGGGCTTAACCCAAGGAAGTATGCTGGGTGAAGTGCTCGATCAGTTCATTGAGGCAGAACTGCCCCTGTTGGGAGTCACGATCAACTGTGTCGAGAACTTGGTTCCACTTTCAGAGTTCCTACAAGAGAATATAGATACCTCCTTTGAGCAATTAGAGGAGGAGGAGGAGGAAGAGCTAGTGCCGCTACAGGTTAGTAAAAAGGATTATAAATAATTATGTTTTAGAAGAAAACAATCCTAACAAAGGACCAAGGATTACGCCAAAAACAAAGCCACCCGCATGAGCCCAATAGGCAATGCCCCCACTCTCCATGCCAATGTTAGAAGGAACATCCAGGCTGGCAAAGCTGTAGAAGGCTTGCTGCAAAAACCAAAAGCCAAGGAAGAAAACTGCTGGTACTCTGAAGACAGTGATAAAGAAGCCCAGGGGAATCAGGGTGAGGATTTCAGCTCGAGGAAATCGGATAATATATGCTCCCATTACTCCGGCGATCGCGCCACTAGCTCCCAGGGAAGGAATACCAGATTGAACGGAGAAAAACCATTGGGTTAAAGCCGCCAAAACACCGCAAGTCAAGTAAAAAATTAAATACTTGACTCGACCAAGCTGCTCTTCTATGTTATTCCCAAAAATCCAGAGAAACAACATATTACCAGCAACGTGCAAAAAACTTCCGTGCAAAAATTGTGAAGTCACCAGCGTTAACCACTCCGGTACTGGCTGATTGACGCTTATGCCCTTGAAGCTTGCCGTCAACTCCTTGGGAACAACTGCATAAAAGTGGAAAAATTCAGTTAGTTGTGGAGAATTCAAACTGATCTGATACAAAAAAACCAAGATATTAACGGCAATCAGCCCATAAGTAACATAAGGGGTGATTTGCGTCGGATTATTGTCACGCAGGGGAACCAAAGCTTTCTTTCCTCTTCCTTAAAAAGCTGGGAAAAAAATAAACTAATTTTTCCTGGTTTTAGAAGTAGTGACCACAACCGCCAGGGACTCAAGTCCCTGGCTAATAGCCTAAGTACTCTGAAGAGTACTTAGGCTATTAGAAGCAAACTGAGACTCTATCCCCAATCAACTTCCCAAACCAAAAGTTTTGGGAATTGAAGTTTAGTTGTAGATCGTTCCTCCCCACCTTGAATCTAACTTCGGCTGAATCAGAAGATGACCAGCGATCGCTGTGAGATCCTCTTCGGTGAAATTTCTCATCTCGGGGTAAATATCAGGCCTTTCTGTGTTGGGGTGCAACAGAGTGAGATCCTCTTCCCCATCGTAGCTCGTGGGATGTTGCAGGTAATCGACCAGTGCCACGATACTATCGCGCCGCGGCTCTGCCCCAGCGAGCTCGTCTAAACCCAATCCTATGTTGGGGTTAGTTTTTGTTTTGCCCTGGAGATGACATTGGGTACAAGTACTGTTAAATAGACTTGCGCCCCGCTGAGCTTGTTCATTGGTTAAGACAATCTCGTCCCCCTGCTCGTTTAACTGCACCGTGCGGATATCCTCGTCAAGGTTAAGGGCAGCTGCACTGCCGATATTAAGTTGAAAGGCAAAAAACACGGTCGCTACAACCACCCAGATTAATCGCTTCAGCATGGTTCTCCTCAAAAAATTTGGCTCATTCATTTGGCATACTCAACACAGCACAACTCAATCTCCACCTAGTTGACATTTAAGGCACAATGTGGATCAAGGGCTCATCAACAGCGAAAACAAATCGACAGTGGGAAGAAATCAAATAGACAGCGACCCGATCGAGCGATCGCGAGTAAGGATTAACTTACCTTTTTATAAGTAACTCCCAACTGGTCGCACAGGTGAAACACTTTCTCTACTGAGAGATTGTATTCTGCTGCAATTTCTGCAATTGATAGGTCTGCAAAGCCCATGATGGATAATCGCCTGCCCAGCAGCGAAGATCGAGTAGTTATCATAAATATCATGCCATTCAACAGACACGTTTCCTCAAAATGGTTTTCGGTTTTGTTGCTAGGGTCTGTCTGCAAACCCTGGGGAGGGCGAAGCATTTGGACATAAAAACCTGGGATTGAGGCATAATTTATCCCCCAAATGCTTCGCCCCTACATAAGATTTTGTACTTTGCAGACACGCCCTAGTACAGCAAACAGGGAATTGTGGAGACGATCTCTCCCCGACATGTGGGGCGATTGCTGGCAGAAGCCGATTTGAAACCGCACCAGTCGCAATACTGGTTAAGCCCCCCCCGACCCCCAATTCGATGAGAAGCTCAAAGACATCTGTGAGTGTTATCTCACGGCAGTAGAGCGAGGAGCACGGGGAGAGCACACCGTTTGCATTGATGAAATGACCAACATTCAAGCTAAGGAGCACAGGTTTCCGGACCAACCCATGGGTAGTTAACCCGGATTTGGTATTGTAATCATTACAGGTTCACCCTTGACGCATTCCAGAAAGCGATCGCAGCTCTCAAGGAAAGTTGGTCAGACTTATCTGATTCATCCGAGCCGAAGAAAGGCCAACGAACCGACTTGTAAATCGAGTCTTTTTAGAAACGGGAACACGAAGTGGTACTTATCCTACCCAGAGGACAGATGAGACGCATTCGCTATCAGGTCGCGATGAGTTTAGACGGATACATTGCTGGACCAAACGGTGAGCACGACTGGATACCGACGGACCCCGATATCGACTTTGCAGCCTTATTCGCTCAATTCGATACCGTGCTCGTTGGACGCCGAACATTCGAGCCAATGGTAGAATCCGGAAATGCTTCCATGTTCGTTGACATAAAGACGTTCGTCTTTTCCAAAACGCTGTCCCCTGGCGACCATCCTGGCATAACAATCATCGGCGACAACTGGGAACAGACTGTCGCATCACTCCGCGATGAATCGGGCAAAGACATTTGGTTGTTTGGCGGTGGTCGGCTCTTTCAGAGTTTGCTCGGAGCGAAACTAATTGACACGGTCGAAATAGCCGTCGTTCCAGTGTTACTGGGGGGCGGAATACAGATGGTGCCACCACCAATCTCAACGGAGAAGCTTAAGCTGACGAATCACAAGGTCTACGGTAAGTCTGGTATTGTCCTGTTGGAATATGTGTTGATGCGACCTTAGCGTGACGTTTAGTTCCATTGGTCGCCAAACCCCATTTTCAAGGAGGAAGCCAATGATTACCTGTTACTGCCGCGTGTCATCGAGGCGACAAAAGACTGATAGCCAGAAAGCTGAAATTAAGCGACGGCTCAAATTATTTCATTTTTATATAAATAAAGTTAAACTTAATACTCTGTTTTGAAAATTGTTTCAGTAAATTTTTCTTCGCCAGCAATTCGTCTTTTCACAATTTGATTTCTAGCTTCAAGCTCACGATAAATATCATCACAAAGTTGCATCCCACCTCCCGTAATTCAAAGTGTATTATTTAAGAAATATAGATACCCCTCGCCTTGATTCTGAAAAAAAATCAGTCAAAATACTGATTAGAGAAGTATTTCTCTATAGATACAAGTTAACTACTCCCAGGAATTTAAGCAGATGTCATTAAAATCTATTTATAGAGAATAACAATCCAAATCGATTGAGTCTTTT